>CAIMNT010000093.1 GCA_903842855.1 uncultured Actinomycetes bacterium | reverse complement strand
TAACTCATCTGGGCTAGTTCGACCTGCGCCTTACCCTCACGAGATTTAGCGTGCTGTGCGAAGATATCCAAGATAAGCGCGGTGCGATCAATCACCTTCACTTTAAGTTTTGATTCCAAGGTACGAAGTTGTGCGGGAGAGAGTTCTCCATCGCAGACAACTGTGTCGGCACCAGTTGCAATTACAGATTGCTTTACCTCGGCAACTTTTCCCGATCCGATGAATGTTGAGGCATCTGGCTTATCGCGCCGTTGCACAAAACCTTCCATGACCTCTGAACCTGCAGTCTCGGCAAGCGCTGCAAGTTCCTTCATGGAATTTTCCGCATCTTGGGCGGTACCTTCAGTCCACACGCCAACGAGAACAACTTTCTCCAGACGCAATTGGCGGTATTCAGCATCATTAACATCTTGAAGTTCAGTAGACAGCCCCGAGACGCGACGCAGCGCCTGGCGATCTTGCAGATCTTGTTGATTACTCTCATCGCTCTCAGCAGAGTCATATTCGGCCGCGGCTCGAGCGCTCTCGCGCAAGAGTTGATCGATATCAATATCTAGAGGTTCGTCGCCATGGCTCACAGATATGTATCCAGTTCGACATCTTTCACGAGTACAGCAGGACCGATCAACGTTGAATTGCTATGAGCATCTGTATCTACAACCAACCGTCCTCCAGGTGGATTGATCACCCAACGCGAAGGCAGACGTCCTCCCTTGTGAAGAGTTGCCGCCAATGCAACGGCGCAGGTACCCGTTCCGCACGATTGTGTCTCGCCGACTCCCCGCTCATACACCCGCATGGCTAGTTCACCATTAGGTAGGAAGGTTACAAATTCCACATTCACTCCATCGGGATAATCGCCATCAACTTCCGGTGCTCCCTTAAGGTCGCCGATTGCCGCCAAGTCGTCTACGAATACCACGGCATGGGGATTACCAACATCTATGTGAGTAGCTCTCCACGAATGATCTCCGATGTGAACAGTGACATCGTCATATACCTCTTGAACGCTGCCCATATTGACTGAGATGTCATCTTCGGCAGGCACAGCCAAGTACTTCATACCTGCGCGAGTGTTTATGGAGAAGATACCTTCGCCTTGATAACCACGTTCCACCAAGTAGCGAGCCATGACGCGAATCCCGTTGCCACACATTTCAGCGATTGAGCCATCCTGGTTGCGATAATCCATAAACCATTTTCCATCGCGTTTGGTGATGCGGATAAAGCCATCGCTGCCAATCCCGGTTGCGCGGTTGCAGATTCGAGCCACTTGCTCCGAGGTAATTTCTTGCACCCCATCAGGATCAAAGAGCAGCACAAAATCATTATGCGTCCCATGTCCATATGTTGCGATCATGAAGTCAGGATAGCCTTTTCGATGGTGGCGGCGCGGTCTGAACTTTCCTCTAGCCAGGTGATGCGCTGATCCCTGCGGAACCAGGTCTCTTGCCTACGAATATATTGGCGAGTTGCAACTTTTGTCTGTGAGATCGCCTCATCCATCGTGATCTCACCCTCGAGGGCGGCGATAACTTGGGCATACCCCAACGCAGCACGCGCAGTTTTGCCCTCCAATAATCCGGCCCCGATTAATCCCTCAACTTCGCGAATTAATCCATTCTCAAACATTTTCTCCACTCGTAGATCCACTCTGGCATCTAAGAGTTCCCGATCTGTGGTTAACCCAAATTGCAGTGCTTGCGGATACTTAGTGGAATTTTCACGTGGCAGATTTGCTGTGAATGGCTTACCGGTAATTTCGATAACTTCTAGCGCGCGAATAACGCGTCGCACATTTTCACGTGGGATAGCAGCGGCCGCAGCAGGATCTAATTTGCCTAACCTTTGGTGCAGCGCATCTGCCCCAATTTTCTCTGCCTCCTGCGTCAACTTTTCGCGAACCAATGGATCGGTTTCTGGAAAATTCAAATCGTCGAGGATCGCCTTGATATAAAAACCAGTTCCGCCAACAACGATGACCGGAATTTGTTGCGTAAGCAGTGCATCTATTGTGGCTCGTGCCCGCTCCTGATACCAAGCGACGTTGACATCAGTAGAAACTTCCACCAGGTCGAGCATATGGTGCGCGATTCCCTTGCGTTCCTCGAGTGAAAGTTTTGCGGTCCCGATATCCATGCCGCGGTAGAGCTGCATAGAGTCGGCATTAACGACCTCTCCCCCAATGCGCCCTGCTAACTCAACCGTCAAGTCACTTTTACCAGTGGCTGTCGCGCCTCCAATTACAACCAGGGTCACAGAGATTTGAGTTTCTGTAAGGTTGGCATTCCAATCATGATTGATTTGTCAGCGATCTCTGCCCGCCTAGCGTCGTGGGCATCGCCCCCGCGTGTTTTTCTAATCGCGTTGAGCGACCCCACCATGAAGTTTGGTGTGGCTTCGGTGATAGTTACCTCGGCCAAATCGCCGGGACGAGCACCGTTGGTCTCAAGATGAACTAAGCGAAAGTCGGGTGTTCGTCCATTTACGCGGGCACGGTCTGCGTCGTGTCGACCCTCGTGATCAGAGATCAAAACCTCATAACTCTTGCCAATGGAGGAGCGATTTATCTCTCCTGAAATTTCTTGTTGCAGTTTATGCAAACGCGTGTAGCGCTCTGCCATGACTGCATCCCCGATTTGATCGGGCATTGTTGCCGCAGGAGTCCCTGGGCGCTTGGAATATTGGAAGGTGTAAGCGGCAGTAAACCTTGCTGCCCGCGCTACATCCAGAGTCGCTTGAAAATCTTCTTCAGTCTCCCCAGGGAAACCCACGATGATATCCGTTGTAATTCCAGCATCCGGCATCGCGCTACGGACATCTTCAATGATCTTTAAGTAACGCTCTGAGCGATAGGAGCGGCGCATCGCCTGCAAAATTCGATCTGATCCAGATTGAAGTGGCATATGTAAATGTGGCATCGCAGATTTAGTCTCCGCCATCGCCTCAATTACATCCTGAGTGAAGTCACGAGGATGAGGTGACATAAAACGCAAACGCTCCAGCCCATCAATGGAACCGACCTCGCGGATCAACGAGGCAAATGCACCGCGCTCACCGAGATCAACTCCATAGGCATTCACGTTCTGGCCAAGGAGAGTAATTTCCACGACGCCTTGTTCAACTAAAGCTCGAGCCTCTTTGAGAATATCTGCCTTTGTGCGATCCTTTTCGACCCCGCGGAGTGAGGGCACGATACAAAAAGTGCAAGTGTTGTTACATCCGACCGAGATAGAAACCCACGCGCTAAATGCCGAGTGGCGCCGGGCTGGCAGTGTTGAGGGAAAGTGTTCAAGTGACTCTTTGATCTCAACCTGGGATGCCTCTTCGATGCGGGCGCGCTCCAAGAGTGCTGGGAGTGAACCAATGTTGTGGGTACCAAAGACCACATCAACATAAGGAGCCCGCTTGATGATGGAATCTTGGTCCTTCTGGGCCATGCAGCCACCTACCGCGATCTGGAAGTCAGGATTGCTCTTCTTGAGTGGGGCTAAGAAGCTGAGGTTTCCATAGAGCTTGTTATCTGCATTTTCACGGACGGCGCAGGTATTAAAGACCACTAAATCAGGGGTGGAACCTTCAAGCGCCGCCTCATACCCGGCGTCTAAGAGAAGCCCAGCAATGCGTTCGGTATCGTGCACATTCATCTGACAGCCGTAGGTTTCTACAACAAAGGTGCGTGCGCTCATTGGACAATCTTACGAGGCTAAAAGCTCCTTCATAATCCGCTCAGTAATCTGATGGCTAAACCCCTTGCGGGCTAGCAATGAGTGGATCCGACGGTAAATCACCATATGGTCCAAGTGGGCACACGAGCGATATTTACGCTCAGCCAATTGAAATGCCATTTGGTACTCCTCCTCGACATCCGATCCCTGCATTACCTCATCGATGATGTCCTGGGCGACGCCTTTACCGCGGAGTTCTTGGACGATCACACCAGTACTTAACTTCTTCTGGCGGCGGCGCGACTCAGTCCAGATATGAGCGAACTCTAAGTCGTTAAGCAGACCCTGGAGTTCGAGTGAGTCGAGAACAGAGGAAGAGATCTCGGGTTCAACTCCCCTCTTTATGAGTTGAGTATTTAGCTCAGCCCTACTCTTGGCGCGAGGAGCTAGCGCATAGAGCGCCATCGACATCGCGTCAGAGTAGGGATCAGCCACTACATCTGATTTATCTCTCACCTTTTAGAAATCGACCTCAGAGGTCGCTTCATCAATCGCGGCAACTAACTCTGGATCAATAACGACGGGAACATAGTGTTCGCGAATCTTGCCTTCGATCTCATTTGCAAGATCAGGGTTGTCGATCAAGAAGTTACGTGAGTTCTCCTTGCCCTGTCCGAGTTGATCGCCTTCGTAGGTATACCAAGCACCAGATTTCTTGACGACACCAACTTCTACACCAAGATCAATGAGCGAGCCCTCGCGCGAGATTCCGGTGCCATAGATGATGTCAAACTCTGCCTGCTTGAATGGTGGAGCCATCTTGTTCTTGACGACTTTGACGCGGGTACGGTTACCGACGGCCTCTTGGCCATCCTTAAGAGTTTCGATGCGTCGCACATCCATGCGGATAGAGGCGTAGAACTTGAGCGCCTTACCACCGGTAGTTGTCTCAGGGGTTCCGAAGAAGACACCGATCTTCTCACGCAACTGATTAATAAAGATTGCTGTTGTGTTTGACTGATGCAAGGCACCAGTGATCTTGCGAAGTGCCTGAGACATCAGACGAGCTTGTAGACCCATATGTGAGTCACCCATCTCGCCCTCAATTTCAGCGCGTGGAACGAGTGCGGCAACCGAGTCAACAACGATAATGTCGAGTGCGCCGGAGCGAATCAACATATCCATGATCTCAAGTGCCTGCTCACCTGTATCGGGTTGTGAAACAAGGAGCGCATCAATATCTACGCCAAGCTTCTTGGCATACTCAGGATCAAGGGCATGCTCGGCATCGATAAATGCTGCTATGCCGCCATTCTTCTGCGCATTGGCAATTGCATGCAGAGCAACAGTTGTCTTACCCGAAGATTCTGGGCCATAAATTTCAACGATACGGCCTCGTGGCAATCCGCCGATACCGAGTGCGATATCAAGAGCGATAGATCCGGTTGGAATAACCTCTTGGACGACTGAGCCGCGCTCACCCATCTTCATTACTGAACCCTTACCGAACTGACGCTCAATCTGGGCTAGGGCGGTATCTAGGGCTTTGGTGCGATCAAGCGATTGCTTTTCAGATGCCTTATCGGCTTTATCTGATGCCATTTTCTGCCTTTCTCTCTTAACTCAGATGAGTTCATCTGTACGGTCCAGAAGGTACGGAAGACCACCGACGGCGGGAGACTGGCTCTCGCGGAAGTGTGGAACCGCTCTGGTTGGGCATATCTTTCGCATCCGATCGGAGACCTTTCGGATGGAGGTATCGTACCGAACATCTGTTCGAATGGCTAGGACACGCCGACGTTCCTTTTGT
>CAIMNT010000092.1 GCA_903842855.1 uncultured Actinomycetes bacterium | reverse complement strand
TTGTCTCTTCGCAACCCCCCATGATTCCATCTAAGAGTTCAGTGCGAGAGGTGTGCAAGGTGTTGACGAGGTCGCAACCATCATCGAAAACTAAATTTGGCTTGATATCGAGAGCTGCATTGAGATCGCGGTAATAGCCATCACGGTCCACCCCATTATGGGCAAAGACATTAATACCATATTCGTAGACAAGAGCCGCGGCGGTGTCATCTTGGGTCGAGAGTGGGTTTGAGGCGCACAGGGCCAACTCCGCACCGCCAGCTTTAAGGGCGCGCATGAGATTGGCGGTCTCTGTGGTTACGTGCATGCAGGCGGCGATACGAATTCCAGTAAATGGTTGTTCCTTAGCAAATCGCTCTTTGATCTGCGCCAGCACGGGCATATTGCGCTCAGCCCATTCAATCCGCTTCTTGCCTTCTGCTGCTAAAGCAGGATTTGTAATGTCGTGACCAACAGTTGTTTCAACTGACACAAGAACTCCTTCGAGACTTCAGATGCATGTCATATACATGTCTACTATGGGTATTACGGGCGCCCGCAAGGCTCAAGGTTACCCGATTAGCGCCAAGACCTTGCCCTGAACCTGCTGCAGCTGCTGAGGGGAGTGGGCTTCAACGTTAAGGCGGAGCAAGGGTTCAGTGTTAGAGGCCCGAACATTGAACCACCAGTCTGGTCCAGTGACCGTGATGCCATCTAACTCATCGATCGGATAATCCGATTCGAAGGAGGCCTTTATCAACGCAATACTCGCCACTGGGTTCTCCACTTTGGTGTTGATCTCACCGCTAGCAAAATAGCGATTGAGAGGCGCTAAAAGTTCAGAGAGCGGCAAGTCGCTGTGTGAAAGCTCGGCGATGGCAAAGAGCGCGGCAAGGGCACCTGAGTCGGCGCGCCAGAAATCACTAAAGTAAAAATGGCCTGAGTGCTCTCCCCCAAATATCGCTCCGCTCTCAGCCATCATCTTCTTTATATACGAGTGCCCGACCCTTGCGCGTAGAGGCTTACCCCCATTTTCCAGAACTATCTCTGGAACAGCCTGCGAGGATATGAGGTTATAAATAATGGTCGCACCTGGCCTGCGCTTTAGCTCTCGAATTGCAATCAACGAGGTGAGCGCCGATGGATTAACCAGGTGGCCTCGCTCATCTACTAGAAAACACCGATCCGCATCTCCATCAAA
The DNA here is from genome assembly GCA_903842855.1 of uncultured Actinomycetes bacterium. Lineage (GTDB taxonomy): Bacteria > Actinomycetota > Actinomycetes > Nanopelagicales > Nanopelagicaceae > PALSA-747. The sequence continues at coordinate 3,835 of CAIMNT010000092.1, read as the reverse complement.
TGCCAAACCCATATCAGCCTTCTCGCGTTTAACCCGCTTTACCAAATCAACTAAGTTTTTGGGCTCGATGGGGTTTGCCTCATGGTTAGGAAAATTTCCATCTAATTCGAAGTAGAGCGGCACTAACTCAACGTTGAGCCGACTCATGAGGGCGGGGGCGGTAAATCCCGCCATTCCATTTCCAGCATCCACCACAATTTTTAAGCGACGACCACTAGTGAATTCATCACTGCGAAAAAGTCCAAGAAGGAAATCAACATATTCGATGAGAAGATCGCGCTGTGTAGTTACACCTATTGGACCCAACTTCATGGGGATCTCACTACTCATAAGATCTTTTATTCGTAAGAGACCGGATTCTGCGCCGATAGGTCTAGCACCAGATTTAGCCAACTTAATTCCGTTATAGGCGGCTGGGTTGTGGCTTGCGGTGAACATCGCCCCAGGGAGATTAAGGGAGCCCGAGGCGAAATAGAGCATATCCGTGGAGGCCAGTCCGATTCGGATCGCATCTAGACCTTGAGAATTTAGCCCATCTGCGAAGGCCGTCGCTAAATCATCAGATGAGGGACGCATATCCTCACCAATAACGACAGTCGCAGGTTCACGCTCTTCTATGAGAAAGCGGGCAAATGCTGTGCCCAGTACAAAGGTGAATTCCGGAGTTATCTGCTCTTCGACAAGGCCGCGAATGTCATATGCCTTGATTACCTGATCCAACTCTTCCCGAGTAAACATGCCGTAAATCTACTTGAGAAATGGATCTAAAAAATGGATGCGTGGAAGCTGCCACCTTGGCTAGTTTGAAGGGATCGCTCTCAGGTGGCCGCGGCGACCAATCTCAGGTTGAGCTGGTTGGCTCGGAGTAGGCGCACTCTGCGCGTTACCGACCTCACGGACTGCATTTGCTATGGCCATCAAATCATCTTCGCTGGGACCTGCCTGGTCAGATTCAGGTTCATGCTTCACAACGCTCCAACCATTAGGGACCGTTAATTTTTCACTATGGGTCAGGCAGAGGTCATAAGAGTGGGGCTCGGCATAAGTGGCCAGCGGTCCAAGCACAGCGGTTGAATCCGCATAAACATAGGTCAGGGTCTTCACTGCCGGTAATTGGCAGCTGGCGCGCGAACAAATTCGACTAGAGCGGTGTTGTGTTCGCATAATTGAGAGATTAGTACCTTCCGCTCTCGAAGTGTTGGATTTGGCTGCTAAGCAGAGTTTATCGGCGCGCCAAGGTTCGCAAGTCAGCAACCGGGGTTTGCGTGCGTGAGACTAGTTGATTTGCAATCAAGGGAAGGTAATTTAAACCGCCGGCGGAATTGGAGATGAGCGCACCGCCGTAGACGGGCTTTTTGGAGATCACAGTAAAGGTAACTGCATTTAAGGCGCCTTGTGGATGCCAAGCCGCCTGGGTATCACCAGAGATAACCAGAGATTGCGCCTTCCCTTTCTGATCGCGCCAGTCGGCTTTTACAACTGGTGATTGACCAATAAAGAGGAACTGGGCTGCTGCCCCGCCGAGATTAATTTTGAAATTCGACATTGCTGGAAGTTGACTGCCCCAAGCGAAATCTGTTCCGCCCGCGGTGCTGCGAGTCAAAATTGATGCAAAGAGCGGTTGATCGGAATCGACCTCAATTCCATATGGGGTGGAGAGAGAGATCTTGGGTAGCGGAACATCAATAACTTTTTGATGAGCAAGAGAGAGGGAGTCAAAACCAACGGGAGTAAAAGTTCCGCCTCCTGAATAAATTGATACATGAACTGTGGCGTTCACATTTCCAGGAACCAGAAATCTCATCAGAGAGGATGATTTACTTGCATTTCCATAAAGGCCTGCGATGTAGCTCTTTGTCGCAGGAGTTTCAACCCCTGTTACAAAGCTTGAACCTAAATCGTGCAACCCATTCTTGCGGTGGTCTAAGAGAAAGGATGTGACCCGTCCAGACTCAGTCACAACGTGAAGAGCGATCGATTCTTCACCTGGCACAATTGAGGCGAGCGGAATGTTGCGAGCAGAGTTCGCCTTAATGGTCAGTGAGATAGGTGCCAGAGCCACCTTCGAGCTGTATGGAAAAAGTTGAACAATCGAGTCACTTAAACCGCTGTTAATTATCTGAAGTGCACCCTGACTCGTTACTCCAGCAGAACCACCTATAAACCACTGATCTGCTCCCCCGACGTTACAAACAGTCGCTGCGGTGCTCGTCCCTGAAAGAGTCTCAAGAGCAATTTCTGCACCTGAATTTCCACTGACAAAGGTAGGTGCGCTAGAACCAGGTAGGACGGTCGCTTTGTGAGATTTCAAAGTTGTTGTGCTGCCAGCGACAAGACGCGTAGAGATGCTGCTACTAGGGAGAGTGATGGTTTCGTTTGCGCCACTTAGAGCACCTGGGCAGACAACCGCTGGGTAACTGCCATTAAGAACAATATGGCTCTTAGCCTGCGGCACCAAGGTCGCGATAGCAATCGCCACCGCAATCACAAGAGGAGCCCGCAAGGTAAGCAGAAGTGGTTGCAGTCGCCTTGTCATACCAACTCCTCCAACGGAACTTGGCGTCTACGGCGACCCGATGGCAAGGCCATGACAACTGCAACTAAAAGTGTCAGCAGCTCTAGAGAGATGAGTCCCCGATGCGCTGTCCCATCAAAGAGGAGAGTTACCTTTCCGGAAGTTGGAATGGTGAATACTGGAAGACCATTGTCGGCATGCTGAAGAGGAACGTTGCTTCCATTGATCAATAGCCTCCAGCTGCGATCATATTTCTCCGCGAGTGAGACAACCCCACCACTCTTAACTGCACCAAGTGCTCCTATATCTCCGGCAGGAATGAGAGAGATGCGGCCTTTGCTATCTGTTAATGAGACACGGGGTGCCGAAGAAGTGATATGCCAGACGATTCCAATATCGGTGGCAGACATTCGAGTGAATCCTCCAATGCCGTCGATGAGACGGGCAATCTCTGGGGAGACAGGTGACTTTAGAAAGAGGTACTGGATTCCATAACTACCCATGACCTTCGCAGAACTAACGCCAGATCCAGATACAAGTTGAGTCACAGCGTCAACAATTTCCGGAGGGGTTGTAGTTACAACATCTGCATCACCCAGGGTGAGTCTGTTTCCACGCGAGATAAAGAAAGTTGTTTGTGTGGAGGTCGATGAGAGAACCAGGGTCTTAGGTTTGGCAGGACTTTGCGCCAAAGAAGAGACGAAGGCTGGGACCACATCGCTCTGATCTGATTGAACCAGCGAAGTCGACTGTCCGACCAGAACCCAGCCGGCAAAGAGAACGGTACTCAGGATCGAGAGGATCGTTGCTCCAGCGATAGCTAAATGCGAGAGACCCAAATTGCGAAGCTTCAAATTTGGGACGACCTTCTCAATGACTCCCATCATCGGAGGAATTAAAATGATTGAGATTACTAAGAAGGCAGCACCAACATAAATGGGTTCGGTGGCACCATGCCCTGGAATGTGGATCGCATTCAGCAAGATTGCAGATGACAAGACCACCGCCGAGGTCAACGAGGCTCTGCGCATAGATCGGATAAAAAAACTAAAAAGTACGAATAGGGCGGTAGGGGCGATGATCCACCAAGGAGGGGCGCCCTTTCCACCTGGATTAGAAAGCAGGGTTGCAACCGCTCCACCATTTGCCAATGGAATCCCGGGCGCAACCAAGAACTGAGTCGGATGAATGAGTGCGCCTAATGACCACGGTAAGGTCAAAAGAAAGGCGGTAAGGATTATCGCAAAGCGGCGAATCACTGGTTTGGCTGCTTCACTCTCGACTACATCAATCCAACCGCGAGATCGATCCGCAGATCTG
>CAIMNT010000091.1 GCA_903842855.1 uncultured Actinomycetes bacterium | reverse complement strand
CCCGCGAACTCATTGAAAATTTAGCAAGAGGCGCCAAAGCAACCTTGGTCTTTGAATCCTCTATCGATGACACTGTCAAAATCGGTCGCAAAGGAACGTCGATGTATCGCATCACAGTTCATGGCCGAGCTGCACATGCTGGTCTAGAACCCGAAAAGGGCATCAACGCCACATCCGAGATCGCCAAGATAGTTTTGCAGATGTCTGCGCTAGAAAATCCTGAGCACGGCACAACTGTTGTTCCAACGGTGATGCACTCTGGTTCTACAACCAACACCGTCCCATCAATAGCCACGCTTGATATAGATGCACGATCTTTCTTGGCGAGCCCAGTAATCGAGTTGGCGGTAGGTGATACCCGCCGCGACACAGGCCGTGGCGCCTCGATATCCGACTTCAGAGGCGCTCATAATTTCTCACTTCTACAGGGAAGGCCGAAGGGGTTCGGCATAGCCTTAGAGTAGAACTGAGAGAGGCGCAAAGCGATAAACGACACGAGAAACTTTAAACCTTTAGTTGAGGCTTACTCATTCTCAGTTGATCTAGGAAGCGAAATCGTCAGGATTGATCTGATCTAAGAACTCGCGGAATTTTTCAACCTCATCATCCGACTGGTCAGGAATCTCAATTCCCGCCTTAGAGAAGAGCGACTCAGCAGCTGTAATTGGAGCCCCAGCTCGCAAGGCAAGCGCGATGGCATCACTAGGCCTGGCCGAGACCGTCTTACCCCCAGCCAGATGTATCTCTGAGTAGAAGACACCATCAATCAAATCTGTGACCTCAACCCGCTCAACTTGAGCGTCGACCATCCTTAATACTGTGGTGAATAGGTCATGTGTAAGGGGGCGAACCGGGGTTAAGCCCTGTTGCGCAAAGGCGATCGCTGAAGCCTCAACTGCGCCAACCCAAATTGGGAGATAGCGAATCCCATCTATCTCCTTCAGGAGGACGATGGGTTGATTTGATGGCATCTCGATTCGGACGCCAACGACTTCAACTGGAACGCTCATGTGACCAACCTACTTGGCGCGGTGCAAACCCGCGCGCACAAGGGCAGCGTGCAATTTAACCGACAGTGAGGCAAGTTCATTGGCGACCTCGTCGGCACGCGCCTTGGCATCAGAGCCTTTTTGGCGCAATATGGGAGTAATAACCTGTTCAACCAGCCCCACTTCGCGATCTGCCGCAGATTTGAAGGAGCGAAGGTGGCGAGCCTCAATTCCGAAGGCGGCGATTGCAGAAATTGTTCGAGCTACGGCCAAGGCATCTGCGTCGTAGTAGCGCCCCCTGATGGAGATCAAGCCAAAGGATTCAACTTCGGTGAGCTGCTCATCCGTTAGATCTGAAGATTCGAGGAGTTCGCTTCGGGAGAGACGAAGCTCGCTCTCACCTGCGAAATGTCCCGGGGCAAATTCACCATCGACTGTCGCCAAACGAGGGGTTGGGGCGCCTCCTGGAATAGCAGCTGGCTCAAGTCCGCGATCTAGCGCATCCAGATTCTCTTTGATAACCCGCAGTGGGAGGTACTGATCACGCTGTGCAGTTAGCACGTACCGCAGCCGCTCTAGATCGACTCCCGTGAATTTGCGATATCCCGAAGGGGTACGTTGCGGCTCAATCAAACCTTCAGATTCGAGAAAACGAATCTTAGAAATAGTTATATCGGGAAAATCGCTACGTAACTTACCCAACACCTCCCCGATGCTGAGATACGCGCGTGCTGGAACTGCCATCAGTTCGCCCTCCCCTTAAAAAATGTCAATCTAAATTTTCCAATTTGAATCTCGTCACCTATCGCTAGACCGGATTCCTGAACTTGGTGCGCATTCACATAACTTCCATTAAGGCTTCCAAGATCAACGACTTTAAAAGAACCGTCTTGGCCTCGCACAATTTTCGCATGTACGCGAGAGACAGTAACGTCATCGAGCGAGATCTCACTCCGCGGATCACGACCGATGGAGGTCTCATCCGAATTAATGAGGAATCGCGCACCTTTGTTAGGCCCAACAATCACAATTAACATCGCCGAGTTCCGAGGAACTTGGCTTACTATCTCCCGCTCTTCTGTGGAGAGTTGCGAGTAAATCTCTTCCAACGGCCTTGGCTTGGGGACTGAGCGAAGCGCCGAGAGGTGGATTGTCGAAGTTAAGTCCCTACCTGAAGGATCTTCGGGGGCTTTAGAATCGTTCACTTCTCCCCTCCATCTTGCAGATCTAGAACCACGAATGAGAGCGAGATTAACCCTCAATCTCTATCTTGACTAGAGGCTAACACTATTGACCGCAAGGTCAAAAATCAAGCCGTTAAAGTTTCGTACTCGTTAGCAGTGAGTAGATCAGTTGCTGCTTCTGTAATTTCAATCTGTGCAATCCAACCCTTTGCGTAGGGGTCTTGGTTAATTAATTCAGGATTTTTATCTAAATCTGGATTGACAGCTGTGATTACTCCTGTCAATGGAGAATAGATCTCAGAGACAGACTTCGTCGATTCAACTTCTCCGCAGACCGAGCCAGCGCTGACCTTCTCACCCAACTTTGGCAGTTGAATATAGACAATGTCTCCTAAAGCCCCTTGAGCAAAATCGGTGATTCCAATTTGGTAGGAATTTGAGGAGACCTCACGTACCCATTCATGCTCTTTTGTATATTTCAAATCTGATGGGACGTTAGACATGGGCTCTCCTTTTATGGCCAAGGGCAATTTTTGAATAGTCTAGTGCTGCTAACAAGTACAAACCTATCCCCCAGATAGCAAATCCCCATCCAAAGGAGTGAGCAAACTCTCCCCAACTGCTCTTGCTACTTAAAAGTAAAAATGGGAAGGCATAGAGCAGATTAAATGTTGCCGCTTTACCTAAAAATGTAACCGAGAAAACTTGACCGGATCTTCGGCGGTAGAAAGCTAAAAGTAAAACCATGTACAAGTCACGAGCTGCAAGCACTCCTACCATCCACCAAGGGATGTAGTGCTTCAAGGCTAGTCCAATTACCGTGGCCGCAATATAGAGGCGATCGATGGTCGGATCCATCGCAGCGCCGAGCTTTGATTCTTGGTGTAACCATCGCGCGACTTTGCCATCGAAATAATCGGTCCAAGCGCCTATCGCTAAGACTAGATAACTCCACCCTTTGAGGTTTTCGCCAAGCAGCAACCATAGGAAGATCGGAACCCCACAAGCACGGATAAGAGTTAGGCCGTTAGGAATTGTGAGAACTTCCTTACGCGATAGTTGCATTTACCCCCTTCTCTCTTCCCGCTCCCGTACTTTAATCGAGACCTCAACGGGACTACCCTCAAATCCAAATTCTTCACGCAGGCGCCGTTCAATGAAGCGGCGATAGCTCGGCTCGACCCATTCGCTCGAAAAGACCACAAACTTTGGAGGTGCGATCGTCGCTTGAGTAGCAAATCGAATCTTGGGTTGCTTTCCGCCTCGAACGGGAGGTGGGGTGGCGGCAACAAGGGCGCCCAAGAATGCATTGAGTTTTGAGGTAGGGATTCTCTTCTCCCAACTGCGCAGTGCTGTACGCAACGCTGGGGCTAGTCGATCGCGGTGCCAGCCGGTCTTGGCAGAGAGATTTACGCGTTGTGCCCATGGGTAGCGCTCAAGATTTCGCTCCAACTCTTTATCGAGTTGTTCGCGACGCTCATCATCTACAACATCCCACTTGTTCATGACCAGAACCATGGCGCGACCTGCCTCTTCGGCCATCGTTATAATCCTTAAATCCTGCTCCGTGAGTGGAACAGATGCATCTATTACTATCACTGCAACTTCGGCACGATCGAGCGCTGCTGCAGTTCTCAAACTGGCGTAATAATCGGTACCGCTATCATGAATTGCACGCTTGCGGATTCCCGCTGTATCGATGAAGCGCCAGGTGTCTCCCCCTAGCTCGATCAATTCATCAACGGGATCTCTGGTTGTTCCAGCAACGTCATCAACTAGAACGCGTGATTCGCCAGCAAGGGCATTGAGCAAACTCGACTTTCCAACATTTGGTCTTCCCACGATCGCGATCCGTCTAAATCCATCATCAGGTAGTTCAGATCCAACTTCGGGAAGTTCTTGAATCAACAAGTCGAGGAGATCTCCCGATCCCCGGCCGTGTAATGCCGAGACAAAACGGGGCTCGCCCAATCCCAAATTCCACAAGGCGTGAGCATTCTGCTCTTCATTAACCCCATCAACTTTATTGGCAACCAAGATTGTCTTCTTCTTCGATTTGCGAAGAAGGGTAAGTAGCGAGGAATCTTCATCGAGCGCTCCGACTTGTGCATCTACAACAAAGAGAATGAGATCTGCCTCAGCGATCGCCAACTCGGCGCCCGCTGTGATCTTCTCCGAAATTCCCTCCGGCTTAACTTCCCACCCACCGGTATCTATCAGAACGAAGGTACGTCCATTCCACTCTGCTTCGTACTTGACGCGATCGCGAGTAACGCCTGGCGTGTCTTCAACGATCGCCTCACGTCGTCCAATGATCCTATTCACCAAGGTTGACTTACCCACATTTGGGCGTCCGATGATCGCAACTTTGGGCAGACCCAATAAAGCTCGCTCCTTTGCCCACTGCCAAATGACATCAACAACTTCTGGAAGATCGAGCAGAGTCGAATCGATTTCAAGTGCATCATCAGCCATGCGCAGAGGTGAAATCTTTCGGGTGGAGTCGATTGCATCGCGCTCCTCTAAGGATTGAGAGACGGACTCGGTTGTGGCTGGTTCCAAAAGTTCGCGCTCGCGTCGCAAGGCGCGCTGCTGAAGATCTGCGTAAAGAAAGATCTTGAGCGGGGCGGCTGGAGCGACCACGGTACCGATATCCCTACCCTCAACAACTATTCCATGAGGAGCGTTATCAATAACCGCCCTTTGAAGACCGAGAAGGTACTCGCGAACTTCAGGTAGCGCCGAGAACATAGAGACCTGGTCGGTGACACGTTGGCCCCGAATCTCTGTGGTTACATCAACATCGCCTACAAAGACTCTAGGTTCAATGGGGTCACCGTTGAAGGTAATCCCATCTTCGCGAGCACGTGAAACCAAATCTGCGGGATCGTTCAGGCCTTCGCGAATCGCCAACCAGGTGATGGCGCGATACAGGGCTCCGGTATCCAGGTACTGCCAGTTAGCTCTTTGAGCTACCGCTCGCGCTGTAGAGGATTTTCCCGATCCGCTTGGACCATCTATGGCTATTACGACGGTCGACATACGAGTACCTTAACTCTTTAAAGTGCATATGAATTTTGGGCAGCGAAACTTACCTAACCGATTGATTCTCGAGGTTGATGCGCCTTCCAACCTTCATGGAGCAATTGCTCATATACCCGACCGGAATCCACCTGCGAGAGTGCCAGAGTAACGAGGCCACTCTCCTGACCCGGAGTATGTTCAATAGAGAGATCCTCTACGTTGGCACCAACCATGGCGCAGACGTCAAATATCTTCGCCAACTGTCCAGGTTTGTCATCGATGATTATCGGGAGGTACCAATAATCGCGACGCTTACCTCCATGCTTTCCCGGAATACGAGCGTGATTCTCTCGACCGAGCTCTAGAATCTCCTTGGTCTTACGTAAATCATCGTTTTGTAGAGATATCGATAAATCTTCTAAATTCCTTGCAAATATCTGAAGCAGATCCACCACTGCGGCGCTATTTGCATGTAATAGCTCAGACCAAAGGGAGGAGCTTGAGGCAGCTAGACGGGAGACATCTTTCAGCCCCTGCCCGGCTAACTTAATATCGCGATCCGATAGATCAATCAGTGAGGCAGAGAGCAGGGAGCTCACCACTTGAGGCAGATGCGAAATCCCTGCGATCGCCTGATCATGTTCTCGCGGATCTAGTCGCACCTCAGAAGCGCCTAAAGCACGAATGATCTCTAAGGCTCTGGCGATGGCCAGATCACTTGCATTAACCGTTGGCGTATAAATCCAGATTCTGCCCTCGAAGAGATCTCCCCTGGCTGCTAGTGCGCCAGAGATTTCCCTACCGGCCATCGGATGGGTGGCGCAGAAACGCATGGATAACTCTGAAAATTGTTCAACCTCTGCAATAACTTCAGACTTTAAACCACCAATATCTATAATCGTTGCTTGAGGGTATCTATTTCCATACTCTCGAACGAGTGAGGGAATGGTCAAAATTGGTGTCGCTACGATCACCAGCTCTGGAACCTCCTCCGAAGATGATTGACCAATCAGACCTTGAGCAATCTCTTCCGCCTCAGGATCTTCATCTTCTATATTTAATAAGTATCCGGCGCTCTTTAAACCCAGTGCGATAGATGTGCCAATTAAGCCTGCTCCAATGACTCGAACCCGATCAAATGTGCGCACTATTGGGCTATATCTCTACGTAAAACCTCAGCACCGCGAGCGTAAATATGTTTAATTTCGGAGTGAGCGAGATCCGAGTGAGCGTGCACCATCACCCTAACCACTCGAGGCAGCGAGCCCGATACGGGAATCTCCTGAGCGCACATAAGTGGGATATCCCCTAGATCCAATCGCCGGGCTGCGGCAGCCGGGAAGTCGCAGATCAGGTCTTGGGTTGAAGTGAAGAAGATTGAAATGAGGTTCTCTTTGGCCAGATTATTCTTGGCAAAGATATCTTGAAGCAGCTCGGTCACGGCAGCTGCCATCTCTTCCGAATCATCGCTCTGCAATTGAGTTGCTCCGCGGATGGCACGTACTCTCATGGCGTCAGCCTACAGTTCAATTGGCTCGAGTTGGCAGAGCAGACACGATTGCCGTTTAACATTTTTAAGGTTGAATATACGAATACGTAAATCACTATTTGCAAGAGTCGACAATATAATCGGTCCCTATTATTAGTAATTAACGAGTCATTTTATCGACTATTGCGGGTAGATTACGCTCATTAAAGTCGATAAATTGTTTTTAGTTGGTACCCTACTTAACTAATTATCGCTTTATTGATTTCGACAAAGTTTATTTAACGATTTAACTTTAAAACCTTAAATAGGTTAACTAACTCCACCTCGTTTAGCTTTCGGTATCTGCCAACACCTGTCTCTGCGAGGGAGATTGGGCCAAACTCGGTTCTAATTAGTCGAAGCACTGGAAGTTCGAAGTGCTCAAAGATCCTTCTGACGATGTGATACCGGCCTTCGTGGATTGAGATCTCTACCCACGAGTGCTTCGGATTGATCTCCCTGAGGGTTTTAATCTCGAGCGCTCTAGCCAACCCATCCTCCAGTTGAATTCCGGTCGAGATGGCTGAGAGCTGCTCTTTGGAGAGAACTCCCTCGATTTCAACCAGATATCGCTTAACCATGCCATACGAAGGGTGGGTTGCACGGTGGGCCAAATCCCCATCATTTGTGAGAAGAATGAGCCCTTCACTCTCTCGGTCGAGGCGGCCCACATGGAAGAGCCTCTCGTTGCGATCTTTAAAGTAATCTCCCAGTGATGGACGGCCATCTGGGTCTGACATGGTGGATAAAATACCTATTGGTTTATGAAAAGCGAGGTAAACATTAGTTTTTTTCGTTGAAATAGACTCACCATCAACTTCAACTTTAGAGATTTCAGGATCTACCTTTGATCCGAGTTGAAGAATTTGAACCCCATCCACGCTCACGCGGCCATCTAGGATCAGCTGTTCACTAGCTCTGCGACTTGCTATCCCAGCATCGGCGAGCACTTTTTGAAGGCGGATTAAAGCCATATTTTCCTCTCATCACGGCCAATCTGGGCGTGGCAGACCAACTAAGACCTGTAGGCGAACTCTAAACCCTAACTTCAGAGAAGCGAAATCACTCTATTCAGTGAGCGAAGCCAGGACCTCATCGAGTCCATCGACATCTGGCAGGAATGGTGCCAGCGCAGGTAGGTCCTCAATCCCCCGCACACCTATCTTCTCTAAGAAGAAGCTAGTCGTGCCGTAGAGGATTGCACCGGTCTCATGCTCAACTCCACGCTCTTCGACGAGACCGCGGGTCAGAAGTGTCTTCATAACCGCTTCTACATTTACCCCTCGGATCGCTGAAACGCGAGCCCGAGATGCAGGTTGTCGGTAGGCGATGACAGCTAAAGTCTCGAGTGCAGCTTGCGTTAAGCGAGTCTGTTGCCCATCAAGAACAAACTTTTCGACGAGTGGAGATTGATCGGGGTGGCTGTAGAAACGCCAACCACCTGCGACCTCGCGGAGTTGGAATCCCCTACCCTGCTCCTCATAGCTCTGCGCCAGAGCTTTTAGCGCGGCGGTGACAACTTCGGTTGGGACCTCGGTGATCTGGGCTAAGACAACCTCGTTCACAGGCTCATCTACCACCATAAGGATCGCCTCTAGGGATCTGTTTAGTTCTAGTTCAGACATTTATTCCTCATTTGTCTTAGAATCAAGGGCTTCTACCGGTCGATCAAACTCATCGCTAACTTCAATCTCATCATTAACTCCTGCAATCCAGGTAATCTGAAGATCGCCTAGCGCAACTACCTGTTCGAATCTAACTGCCCCCTCGCGATAGAGCTCAAGGAGGGCCAAGAATCTTGCTACAACGACAAGAGTAGAATCTGCATCGCCAATTAGCGTTCGAAAACTCGCCCGTCCGTGGCCACGAAGCGACTCTGCAATCTTTGCCGCCTCTTGCGCGACGCTCACTAGGGGTTGGTGAATATGGTCAATGGATAGCATAGGAACAAACTTGGGCGCGAGGACGCGCTCTGCAATCGCCGCGAAGCGATTTGCTCCGACACCAATCAAAACCTCTGGCAGCAGCTGGGCAAAATGGCTCTCCATGGCAACGAGGCGTGCAAAACTCTTATCGGCGACTTCGATGCGACCTTGGAATATTGCCGCTATCTCTTTAAATGCCCGGTACTGCAAAAGACGAGCGAAGAGGAGATCTCGAGCCTCAAGAAGTGCCAAATCGCCTTCATCTTCGATCTCACCACTGGGCAAGAGTCTGGCCGCTTTTAGATCTAGCAAGGTCGCTGCAACGACAAGGAATTCTGTGGTCTGATCTAGATCCCAGCCCTGCTCAGAGCCCTCCAAAGCCTTTATATACGCAATAAAATCATCTGTTACGACCCCGAGAGCGATCTCGGTGATATCCATTTTGTGGCGTGAAATAAGTTGTAGCAGCAGGTCGAAGGGACCATCAAAATTGCTTAAGTGGACCGAGAATGCGTTCTCGCTCCCCTCAACAATTAAATCGCTCATGGGGAGAAAGGTACTCATAACGCGCTTGCCTTGCTGAGCGCACCGCCGTAGAGTCCACCGCATGGCAAATAGCACTTCAAAGGTTTCTCGACTGGCAGATAAATCGACAAATCGTGATGAGGAGCTAGCCACCACGTCTAGCGTCCTTGGTCGAACTGTTATTGAATTCCCAACAATTGTGAGTACTCCTGAGGCGGGCTCTGCCCGAGTCATCTCTATCGTCAATCAAAAAGGTGGCGTCGGAAAGACCACAACGACGATCAATTTGGGTGCTGCCCTCGCAGAGTTGGGGCGCCGGGTCCTACTGATTGATTTCGACTCACAGGCCTCAATGACCACTGGGCTAGGCATTAAGCCGGCGCAACTCAAAGAACAGTATGGCTCCATCTGGTACTTACTGAATGATCCCCAATCAGGGATTCAAAATTTCATTTTGAAATCGAATGTTCCTGGTCTTGACTTTGTGAGAGGCCATGAAGATTTAGCGGCAGCGGAGGCAGCTTTCGTCACCGAAATCGCAAAAGAGCACAAACTACGCAAGATTCTGGCACCGGTTCTGGACCTCTATGACGACATCTTGATCGATTGCTCCCCCTCGCTTGGAACGCTCACCATCAATGCGCTCACCGCCTCAAAT
>CAIMNT010000090.1 GCA_903842855.1 uncultured Actinomycetes bacterium | reverse complement strand
GCCCAATGACCTTCGACTCCGCAGAATATTGGCGCAAGAGATACGAATCAGGTGGAAATAGTGGAGCCGGCTCGTACGGAGCCTTAGCGGATTTCAAGGCGGCAGCTCTCAACGGTTTTTTAGAGCAGCACAATATTGTTTCGGCCATCGAATATGGCAGCGGGGATGGTAACCAACTTAGTTTGCTACACATTTCTAAGTACATTGGGCTCGATGTATCGGCAAAGGCGATTGAAAGCTTGCGCCAGCGTTATTCGGGAGATGAGTCAAAGACATTCATTGAATATGATCCTGATAATTTCACCGCCGGAGCAGAATTAGTTGCAGATATCTCTTTATCTATGGATGTGATTTTGCATCTTACTGAAGATTATCGCTATGAAAGTTATATGAAGAACTTGATTGCAACGGCCCGAAAGTATGTTGGTATTTTTAACACGGCGACCGAGCAGCAGCTAGAGAAGATGGCGCAACACAATCGTTTTCGCGATCACCGCATCTGGATGAAGGTCAACGCGCCGCAATGGGTGGAGATAGAAGTTCATCTGACTCCTGCAGAACTTGGTTATCCGGAGGCAACCGGTTTCTACTTTTACCAGCTCACTTAATAATTACAGATGAGCGACGCCAAGGACCCCAAGGCACATCTCGTCGGCTGAACCTTCTCCCCACGTTACGTATCGAGGTGGCAATTTCTTAAGTTCGGGAAGCATCGTTCTCAATTTCGGATCGAATGTGCATTGAACCCGAACAGTGTCTCCTACCTTTAAACGAATTGGAGTTTTGAGAATAGTCGGAGATTGATCATCAAAATTGTATTGAGGTCGATCGAGCAGTATTTTCTGCCCAGGTGTTCCTGGGTTGAGGATCATTTTTAGCGAACGACCCAATAGATGCATATGTGGTGTGGCTTTTACAACCAGCTCATTTTGGGTAATTTTCTTATCACAAATGGAGATATTGCTCGGTGTGGGATTTATTGGGTTATAGCCGCAGAGTTGATTTAAGCCTTCAGACTCCGCAACGCTGGACTGACTAGTGCGTTGCGCCAGATCAATCAAAGATTTTCCGCGATCGCAAAGGTAGCCAGTCACTCCTTTAGGGCAAGCGAGCTCAACGGGCGCCGCCACAAGCTCGGTATATAGAGTTGTTAGATGAGACCCTCTTGCAGGAACTGTCGTAATTAGAACCCGAGATTGATCGGTAGGTATCTTGCCCGAGGTAATGGCTAATAAGTTGTAGTGAACTTGGAGAACAATTCGATCTCCCTTTGCAATCGGGGTTCCATAACCTGCTGGCATAATATCCTTGTCGCGACCCGGAGCCCACGATGAGAGCCATGGTGAGGTTAGAAATGATGAGAAACTTGAACCGATTCCGGTTCCGCCAAAGCAGGGCCAGCCAGCTCCATTGTTATCCAATTTGATTGCATCTGGTAAATCCTTCTGCCCTACCAAAAACATAATTGCGTGATGCATCATCGGACGCTGCTGAGGTTGAAATTCAACTTGGGTGATCAAGGAGTCTTGCGTCACCTTTGGATCTAGCAAAAAGCAGTGATAGTCATCGGTTCCGCCGTTAGGAGCCGAAGGAAGGTGAGGCTTTGTCATCTGCGCCACATACACCGTTGAGGAATTTGCTGCAGAAGCGCTTGTAATCGCGGTACCTGAAAGAGCCATTACGAGTAGCACGGGAAGGGTAATAGAGAGGAGCGATTTCATGCGATTAGTCACGCGCCGATGATAGTAACGATCTTGAATGGCGGCCTTTTGAAATCATGACTACCTTTATTCAATGACTCGCATCCGAATAATGGCTGCATTAGTCGTTCTCACAGCTTTCTTCGGAATCAGCACGCCAGCGCAGGCTTCCTCACATTACACAACTCAAGATCTGCGTTTATCTGGGGCCGGAGGAGTCTTCCTCGACTCAACGATCTACCTTCCTAGTCGCCTTCCAGCACCCGCCATACTTTTGGCGCATGGATTTACAGGGGATAAGAAGAGCGTCTCTGCCCAAGCAGAACAGTTGGCGAGTCACGGATATGTAGTTCTCGCTTGGACCGCCCGAGGATTTGGTAATTCAACCGGTGAAATTTCTATGAATGCACCGACAGGTGAGGTTGCAGATGTCTCCAAGCTCATTGACTACCTCGCGACGAGAAAAGATGTCATTCAGCAGGGCAAAGGCGATCCTCTGGTTGGAATTACAGGGGATTCGTATGGGGGTGCCATTTCCCTCATGAGTGCGGGTTATGACAAGAGAATTGATGCTGTTGCGGCGAATATAACGTGGAACAACTTGGTTCAAGTATTTTTTCCGCAGAGCTCAAGTGACCCGTCTTTAGGACCTTACAAAAAATTCTGGGCCGGGACATTCTTTGCGCTCGCCACATTGCCCAATTCTGAAGCGGGTGAGTGCGGAACTTTCACTCCGGCCTGGTGTCAGGTGTTTAAGGATGCAGTCTCTCTCGGTAAACCAACTGCGACAGATCTAAAACTCTTGGAGGCATCTTCCCCTTCGACCATAACAAATCGCATCACAGCTCCTACTCTCTTGATGCAAGGTGAAGCTGACTCACTTTTCCCACTCTCCGAGTCAATTCAGAACGCCTCGCAAATACACTCCGCTCACCCACAGGTACCGCTTGCGATAATTTGGCATAGTGGCGGTCACGATGGTGGCACGGATGAATCACCTCGACTTCATCAGAGCGTCACTCAATGGTTCGATATCTATCTAAAGAAGGCCAAAGGTACTTTTCCGACCTTCCAGGTAACTGATACCAACGGTTCAATTTCATTAGTTGATTCTTCGGTCATTCCTAAATTTTTGAGTAGTTCCTCATTACCGCTACATACTCCGACAGTAGATATTCCCGTTGCTGTTCCTTTCACTGCCCTTGTTGCTCCCATCGGGGGCATTCCCGGAGCAATTTCTTCGTTGCCGGGGGTTGGTTCTGCGCTGGCATTGGCCGGAAGCGTTTCTGGAGCAACGGCAGCATTCTTACCGGGGCAGAGCGGGTTCTTAGAGAGCGCACCGCTGACAAAACCAATACAGGTCGTTGGGCCTTCTTCGATAAGGATTCGTATTACCTCGAACAAGACTGACGCCACGCTCTTCTTCTCACTGGTAGTGCGCACGGAATCGGGTCAAACGAAACAACCCAATGGAATCGTGGCTCCAGTTCATCTAAGCAATATCGCTAATAGAGGATCTGATTACACAATAACTTTGCCTGCGGTTGTTCTAGACGCTGCGCCCGGGGACAAAATTGCTGTCGCCATTTCGACAACCGACCAAGGCTTTGCGCTTCCACAAGATGGACGGCAGTATGTGATCACTGCAGAATCACCAATAGTTGTTTCGCAGATGTCTTTCACCACAAAGGTAAACCATGTTGCGTTGTACGGGTGGCCACTACTAGCGCTACTAGCAATTATCTTGGGTGCTCTTGCCATCTACCTAAGGCGTCCACGACACAATGATCAACCTGCAGAATCCAGCGATGCTTTGGTAACCGTTTCTAATCTCACCAAGGTCTATAAAGATGGCTATAAAGCGGTTGATGGACTCTCATTCCAGGTAAAGCGTGGACAAGTTCTCGGATTGCTTGGCCCTAATGGAGCAGGTAAGACCACAACGCTGCGGATGATGATGGGGCTCATTTATCCGACTGAGGGTGAGATTTCGATTAATGGTCGACCTATCTATCCTGGATCTCCAACGCTCTCTAATCTCGGTTCGTTCGTGGAAGGCTCTGGCTTCTTGCCGCATTTATCAGGGCGAGAAAATCTTGAGCTCTATTGGAGATCAATCGGAAGAAGCGATGAGCCATACTTTGAAGAGGCGATCACGATTACCGATCTTGGAAGCGCTCTCGACAAGAAGGTTCGCTCCTACTCTCAAGGTATGCGTCAGCGCTTAGCTATAGCTCAATCTATGTTGGGTATGCCAGATCTCCTGGTACTTGATGAACCAACCAACGGGCTAGATCCACAGCAGATTAAGGCAATGCGTGAAGTTCTCAAGCGCTATGCGAAATCCGGAAGGACAGTAATTGTCTCTTCACACTTGTTGGCGGAAGTGGAACAGACCTGTTCTCATGTGGTCTTGATGCACCGAGGTCGTTTGATCACATATGGCACGATGCGCCGGATACTCACGAAGGCCGGAAAACGCGCCGGCACCCTAGAGGAGATCTTCATTGAACTCATTGGTGATGACTTAACGATTGGCAGGGAGAAATAAATGTATCTTCCTAATAGAACGCTGCCTTATCGCCTGGAGATGTACCGACAAATTAAGCGTAAGCGAACCCTTTTCTCATACTTATTTGTTATTGCACTGCCGGTAATTGTTGCGTTGGCGGTGAAGTTTGGAACCTCAGGTAATAGCACCGGGCCAACTCGTTTTGGTTCCGGCACTGCTGATCTGATCGGACTTGCCACGAAGGGTGCTGCCAATTTCACGGCAACCATGTTCTACTTCGCGACTCCATTTTTATTAGTAGCAGTTATCTCCATCTTCAATGGGGACACGGTGGCATCTGAAGCATCGTGGTCAACGCTGCGGTACTTATTGGCGGCTCCGGTGCCAAGGACTCGTCTTTTGATACAAAAATTGAAGGTTAGCCTCACGCTCTCATTTCTTGCGATCGTTCTACTCATTGTGACTTCATGGGTAGTGGGTGCTCTGGCATTTGGTTTGAAGCCGATGCAGACCCCGCTGGGAGTTACTCTTTCAAATGGGTTAGCTATTGAACGCATCGCCATCATTGGCTTCTATCTCACGCTAGTTTTGTTATCAGTGGCTGCACTTGCCTTTTATCTGAGCGTATCCACAGACGTTCCATTGGGGGCCGTTGGTGGAGCGATAGGAATCATTATTTTGTCTAATATTTTGGATGCTATTTCAGGGTTAGGAACGCTACGCAACTGGTTACCCACGCACTACTCATTCTCCTGGTTCGATGCCCTATCTAGTTCAATAGATTGGTCGCAGATGATCCGAGGAGCTGCCTACAGCATCATTCTCTTCGCCATACTGATCTCGTTGGCGATCACTAAGTTCAACAAGAAAGATATTACTTCTTGATTTACCCCAAAACCGTGCTCTGAAGAGCTGCAAAGGCAAGATCAATCTGTGCTTTGGTCTCTGCGCTTAATACTGCGCTCACCGGGCCACGTTGGTTAGTTGAAGTAAAGATTTCCTGCTTAACCAGCAAATATTTCTCCACTGCAACATATTCATCAATTGTCGATTGAAAGGTAATGAGCTTGGCAATACCTTGGTGAATCTTTTGGGCTCGTTCTAATTCGGAATTTTCCAAAGCGTTCCATAACGCCGTGATCGCCCAGACGATCTCGCTCCCCGGCATGGTTCCGAACAAACCTAGCGGATGAGTATCAAGTAGATCCATGCCACTTTGTCCTTCAAAGATCTGAGCACCACCTTTGGTAAATCCTTGAATATGCGCCACTCGCTCTCTCACCGGTTTTGCCTCGGGCTTGAATTGAATTCGAGCCGTGCCATATTCTGTAAGTAATTTTTCGTACAGCTCTAGTGACAAGGGTTGTCCCATGTAGTTGCTGGCATCTTGCACAATCACGGGCAAGGCAGTCGCTTCAACGATTGATCGGTAGTAGTTATATATCTGCTCTGAAGTAGCGGGAAAGATCGCAGGCGGTGTTGCCATTAGGGCTGAGGCACCGTCGCCGGTTGCCTGTCGGGCTAATTCAGTGGCGACCGCGGTACTTTCAGCACCAACGCTCACTATCACTGGTAGTCGGTTTGCAACTAAGGAGATCACTAATTTCCACTGCTCGCGTCGCTCTTGCGAACTAAAACGCATTACCTCGGAGACCATCGCAATCACTACGCCGCTCACCCCAAGTTCGATCAGCCAATCGATCTCTTTAGCGAGCACGACAGGATCAATGACGTCGTACTCATCGAGAGGCATCTGCAGAACGGGGTATATACCTCTATCCACTTTGCCTCCTAGTACGCTAAATCTCATTGAGAATTGAAGGTTATCTTAAAGCGCGAAAGTGAGCGGTGATTTTTAGCGTAATCTAGTGATCGAATCCAATTCGGTAGAGCAGAACGGAAATTAATAATGGTTCAATCGGTCAATCCTCGTACAGGTGCTGCTTTCGGCCCTACATATTCCGATACGACTTCAGCCGAAGTAAGTTCAATCATTACTAGCTCGGTAGCCGCTTTCAAGAAGTGGTCCAAAGTTACTGCCGGCGTTCGTGCCGATGTTTTATCGGCGGTTGCCGATGCCATTGATTCCCACGCTGCAAAGCTGATCGACATTGCAGATCAAGAAACTGGTCTTGGAGTACCTCGATTAACAGGTGAAGTTGGTCGCACCACATTTCAGGTCAGAGAATTTGCGAAGGCTATCCGGACTGGTCAATTTGTAGCGCCGCAAGTCGATCACTTTGTTGATGCTCCGCTTCCTGCTGGTCACCCGGAACTTATTCGTAGCATGCAGCCACTTGGTGTTGTAGTTGTATTTGGTGCGAACAATTTTCCATTTGCATTCAGCGTCCTTGGTGGCGATACCGCCTCTGCATTGGCTGCCGGCTGTTCCGTCATCGCCAAAGCGCACCCATCGCATCCGCAGACATCAACCGCGGTATTTGAGATTGTGGCAGAGGTATTTGCAGCTCATGGATTTGCCCAGACGCTCTCTCTGATTCATGGAGTCGAGGCTGGTGCTCAAGTTCTCTCTTCGGAATCTATCTCTGCAGGGGCATTTACTGGGTCGCTTCGCGGTGGTCGCGCGCTCTTTGACATTGCCTCTTCACGGAAGAATCCAATTCCCTTTTATGGTGAACTTGGAAGCGTTAATCCAGTGGTTGCGTTGGAGTCAGGTCTAAAAGATCCCAAAGCTTTCGCTACCGGCTATCTAGATTCGCTTCTCCTCGGCAATGGTCAGTTCTGCACCAACCCGAGCATTCTCTTCGTACCTGAGGGCTCACCCGTATTGGCAGAGATTGAATCGCAGATAAAGGAGCGCAAACCCACTCCATTTTTAAGCCCAGCAACCAAGAGTGGACATGATGCGAATCGCAATGAGCTCGCCTCTCTATTAGGCGCCGCTCCAATCGTGGGAGAAGAGAAGAACGATGGTGGGCTCTACTCTGCCCCTGCAATTATCTGCACTCAGATCGGTGACCCGCACTTCAATCTGGAGGCGCTGCGTTTGGAGTGCTTTGGTCCAACGGGAGTCGTGGTTGCTTACTCAAGCGTGGGTGAATTAATAGAAACCATTGGGTCGTTGGAAGGTGCTCTGACTGGCTCAATCTTCGCCGCGGCAGATGATGGGCAAGCGCTAGGAGTAAGCACTGCTATCGCGAAGAAAGTTGGCCGTATCTCTTGGAATGGATGGCCTACTGGGGTTGCAGTCTCTATCGGCCAGCAACATGGCGGTCCATATCCTGCTTCCACCTCACCGATCCATACCTCTGTGGGTTTGCATGCGATCGAGAGATTCTTGCGCCCGGTGAGTTTCCAGAATTTCCCTGCGAGCGTTGTCACCCAACTTCTGAGCTAAGAGTTAAAGCGAGATAGCTCTACCGGCTCTACCTTTCACGCCTGGGCTAATAGCAAATGTCATTCCAGATTCTGGTGGTAATCCCGTTAACCCGTCAGTTGCTGAGGTGATAACTAAAGTGGAAAGGTCTGGACCAACAAAGGCACACGATGTAACAAAAGGAACGCTGAGCCTGACGCGCTCAGTGAGTGCGTAGTTGTCCTGAGTATCGTAACGCCGAATCTCTGACCCACCCCAGAGCGCTACCCAAAGCCCACCTGCACTGTCGAGGCACATCCCGTCGGGATTCCCATCTGCGGCAGGAATCTCAATTACATACTCCTGAAAAGTTAAGAGATCTCCATCGACCGCATATTTTCCAATGGCGTGAGTTCTGGAGTCGATGAAGAAGAGCGTTGAACCATCATCGCTCCAATCCATTCCATTGCTAATTGTGAGATCCGGCAGCGCCACAGTTAGTTGGTGATCACTTGGTGAATATCGAAAGAGTGTTGAGGTTCCTTGTAACATCTCATAACCCATGGTTCCCAAGAACAAATTTCCACTCGGAGAAACCTTTGCATCATTCCAACGGACCGAATGGGTTTTGGTATTCGGGTCCACTTCTTGCAGAGAGAAGAGCGTCGTTGCAGTCCCGTCGGGATCTCGCAGAATTGGTCCTGAGTTTGTTCCTAATATGTATCCACCATTGGTTCGAGGAATAGCAAAGCCAACATTTTCGCCTGTACTAAATTCTGAAATCTCTCCAGTATCTAAATCTTTGGTAAGAACTCTCGATCCCAAAATATCCGTCCACGAAACTTCTGAATTGGAAGGACCATGGGCGAATGGAGATTCACCGAGAGTGCAGATCCGCTCATCGAATATATCAATCTGCATTATTGACCGATCGCAAATGCAATTTTTCCCCGTGGTGCTGGTGCACTTTCGAGGGCAGAGACAGCCTCGGCAAAGTCAGCGAGAGCAAACTTATGAGTTACTAAGAAGGTTAGATCGAGCTCACCAGAATATAGTAGATCAACGGTAGCTTTCCAAGCACTCCTCGAGTAGCCAAACGAGGCGAGAATGCTTAGGTCGCCATTGACCACATCATCTATCGAGATCGGAGTATTTACATCTGATCCAGTGAATCCAAGTAGGAGGAGCTTGCCGCCTCGTACCAACATGCGTAGGGCACCGGAGATGCGCTCAGAAGAACCCGCCGCTTCAATGATCAAGTCATATTTATCTTCAGGTTGGCTCGTCAGAAATCGATTGATCCCAGCCTGCTCAGCCAATGCGCTTTGACCTGCTTTCAACCCCAACATATCGACAGAACTTGGTTTCCAATTGCGGATCAACCTGCCGGCGATGAGCGCGATTGTTCCATCTCCGATGATGAGGACCTTGGCACCAGGTTTAGGTGCTGCTTTAAGAATCCCTTGTGTTACGACTGCGGTTGGTTCGACCAGCGCTGCAGATTCGTTTGAGACAGAGTCGGCGATCTTGTGAACCAATCTGGCGGGTACGCAGATGAGTTCTGCAGCTGCTCCAGGACGAGTAAATCCGATTTCGTCATATGTAGTGCAACGATTGGAATTTCCACTGATGCATTCAAAGCAACTTTCGCAGGGAATAATTCCCTCAACAACTACACGGTCGCCTACCGAAAGACCGCTGACGTTGTCTCCGAGTTCTTCTATTCGACCACACCATTCGTGTCCGATAACAGTGGGATATATGACATAAGCCGGGTCAATCTTGCTATGAATAATTTCAAGATCTGTACCGCATACTCCCGTCAAGATAGGAGCTACCAGTACCAGATCTGACCCAGCTTGTGGGGCAGTTGATTCAACGAGCTCAATTTTTTCATGACCGAAAGCAGTTAGTGATTTCACTTTGTTGTTCTCCTTATTTTTCGGCCGTGAAGTTCTTGCGTAAGTTGATCTGCATATTTAATTACTAGTCTTCCAAGATTTGCGACTTGTACTTCAGAGAGATCAGTTTTCACCCCTGTTGCGCTAATTGCGCCAATGCATTTTCCAAAGTGATCAAAGAAAGTTGCTCCAACGCAGAAAATACCTTGGGCATCTTCTTCATCGTCGGTAGCAAAACCAACCTGCCTGATATGTTCTAACTCTTTCTTCAACTCCGAAATCTTGGTGATGGAATTCTTGGTGCGAGATACCAGTCCACATTCGCGTGCGACAGCTTCTACTTCCTTCTCTGTCAGTTCTGCCAAAATTGCCTTGCCGGCTGAACTGACGTGCGGGAGCTCTCGAATTCCAAGCGGGGTATAAAAACGTACAAAACCTGGACCATCCACCCGATCGATGAATACTGGGTAACCTCCGTCATTTCGAGCGACACGAATTGTGAGTCCAGACTTGGCACTCAACTGCGCCAATATCGGGCGAGCAACCGCGATCAGTGGATCGTGTGCGGCGGCCAGGTCGCCTAGTCTTATTAACATCATTCCAGGCAAATATTTAGGTCCAGGTTCCACTGCGCGTAAATATCCGAAATCAACTAGCGTTCGCAGAGTTGCAAGGACGGCGCTTTTAGAACCTCCGACCGCCTTCGCGATATCCGAGAGCGGCATCCCAACGTCGGGACCACCGACAATTAACTCAACCAGGTCCAAGGCGCGCGCGACGCTTCCGACGGTGGTCGACGAGCCTTCTGCCACGGGTTCTCCTTACAAATTATTGAATTGCGAATCATTGACAATTACCTGGACTAAGCAATACTAGAGTGCCGAACGGTGTTCGGCAATACAGAACGGAAGATAAATGTTGGCTGACTCGCTTTTAGGTGGCTTTCCTTCGGAACTCATTCCGGCTTCAAGCAAAGTTAAATTTCCTGACGGCGCCGACTTTCGTATCGAAATCCCGTCAGTCGAAGGCCCTAAGGTTCTGCAAGCCGTTCTTGATGAGGCCAAAGCTCGCGGCGTAATCGTCAATCGGGTTTCACAAGGCAGCGGGGCAATGTTGCATTCTGAAGCCGAGCTGCGCGATTTTTCCCGCATTGCAGCCGACGCCGGAGTCGAAATTTCGCTATTCATTGGGCCACGCGAAGAGTGGGGCGTGGGAGCCATGTCTCGCAGCGCTGAAGGTCCAGCACTAGGAGGATCTGTCCGCGGAATGCGTCAGTTGCGATATGCAGTCGAGGATTCGTTACGTGCAATTGAGTGCGGCATTCGCGGTCTCCTTATCGCCGATCTTGGACTACTCCAAGTTCTCAATGAAGCTCGCGCAGCGGGCAAAATTCCTGCAGAAGTTATTTTTAAAGTTTCAGTAATGAAGGCGCCGTCCAATCCAGCAACCCTCAAAGTTCTAGAAAGTTTAGGCGGAGATACCGTAAATCTTCCAACAGATCTCACCCTCAATGAACTTTATGAAATGCGTTCAGTTACAAACTTACCGATTGATCTATATGTTGAAGCACCGGATGGTCTTGGTGGAGTTGTTCGAGGTAATGAGATCGCGGACTTAGTAGCTGCGGCTGCACCCTTGTACGTCAAATTCGGACTACGAAATTCACGTCCATTGTATCCATCTGGCTTACATTTAGATAACGATGCTGCCATCATCGCTCGTGAAAAGGTACGTCGCGCCAGCATCGCCCTTGAGTGGCTAAAGAGAGATTCACGCGAATTTGTTCAATCTAAAGCAGGTGCAGAAGGACTGGGCATTCCACAGTTATGACAACTCTGCCCACGTTTCCTATCAACTATCGCAGTAGCGAGTGGTTTGCTGGCAATGATGAAGTTGCTTTGGCGCACCGTGTTGTTATGGCATCTGTTGGGCACCAGATCGATGCAGATAATTCCAAACCGATAATCGGAATTGCAGATTCTTCTAGTGACCTTAATCCTTGCAATCTCCCCTTGCGTAAGTTTGTGGGGGAGGTAAAGCGAGGAATTACCGATGCTGGGGGAATACCGATGGTCTTCCCAGTGATGTCGTTGGGTGAAGATCTGATGAAGCCGAGCGCCATGCTCTATCGCAACTTATTATCGATGGAGGTAGAGGAGTACTTGCGTTCCTATCCCATCGATGGCGTAGTACTTATGGCCAATTGCGACAAGAGCGTTCCCGGAGCACTTATGGGCGCGCTCAGTACAGATCTACCAACTCTTATGTTCACTGCAGGAGCTCGTCCACCAGCCTTGTACAACGGGAAGAAGATTGGCACCGGTACCGAACTTTGGAGAATGTGGTCGGAGTACCGTGCAGCGAAGATCTCTGAATCAGAGTGGAAAGAGTTTGAGGCCTGTTTAAATTGCGGTCTTGGCTCCTGTAACACCATGGGTACCGCATCATCTGTTGCCATGATGGTTGAAGCCTTGGGGCTCACGATTCCAGGTACTTCAACTCACGAAGAGAACAGCCCCGAGCGCCTCACCGCTGCCTATCGAACCGGGCAACAGATCGTAGAAATGACCAAGAGCGGTTGGACTCCATCGAAGATAGTGAGCGCGGGCTCCTTTAGAAATGCGGTCCGGGTCTTGCAGGCTTGCGGAGGTTCGACCAACGCGATCATCCACCTACTCGCTCTCTCTGGACGCGTCGATGGGGAATTAACCTTGGATCAGATCGTTGAATTGGGCGAAGGCTTATCTGTCATTGTGGATGTCGAGCCTTCGGGCTCAGAGTTGATCCAAGCCTTTGATGCCGCGGGTGGCTTACCTGCATTGATTCATCAACTGGGTGATAATTTTGAAGCGGATGAATTCACCGCGCTGGGAAATACTTGGCGCGAAAATATTTCTGCTCCGACACCTGACTCAGTTATCTCAACTCTAGATTCACCGATTTATCCCAGCGCAGCATTCGGAGTTCTATTTGGAAGCCTCGCTCCCAATGGTGCACTCATCAAAGTCTCTGCTGCTTCCGAAGAGCTACTGGTGCATAAAGGCCCCGCAGTTGTTTTTCATGGTTATGAAGATATGCGCTCGCGTATCGATGATGGGAAACTTGAAATCACCAAAGATTCAGTTTTAATTCTCAACAATTGTGGACCAGTAGGAGTTCCAGGGATGCCAGAGTGGGGAATGATTCCAATTCCTAAGCGACTTCTTGCGGAAGGTGTGACCGACATGGTTCGTATCTCCGATGCTCGCATGAGTGGAACCTCGTTTGGAACCTGCATCCTGCATGTATCGCCTGAATCAGCGGTAGGTGGACCACTTGGAATAGTTCGCGACGGTGATCTGATCGAAATTGATGTTCCAGCTGGAAAATTGGATCTACTAATTGATGAATCAGAGCGCGCAAAGCGCGTGCAAGATTGGAAAGCTCCCACCTCGGAACACTTGCGTGGATGGCCAGCCCTCTATCAGCAACACGTCCTTCAGGCAGATCAAGGATGCGATCTAGATTTCCTACGCCCCACCTCACCCGAGGCGCGTAGGTTTGTTCCGCCAGTTG
>CAIMNT010000089.1 GCA_903842855.1 uncultured Actinomycetes bacterium | reverse complement strand
GTCGTTTCCTGTTACGGAATAGACGCGACCTTCAGTGGTTTCGCGGGAGGATGCGTATGGATCTTGTGTTGTCATCGATAAGACCTGCGCTCTGATGGTGGTGGAACGGTGGCACCCTTGTACTCAACTGGAATTCCGCCAAGTGGATAATCTTTACGTTGCGGATGTCCGATCCAATCATCTGGCATCAAGATGCGGGTGAGTCCAGGATGGCCATCAAAAATAATTCCGAACATGTCGAAGGTCTCGCGTTCGTGCCAATTGTTGCCAGCCCAAAGCTCTACCATTGAAGGAAGGTGAGGATGAGAATCTGGAACGCTGACTTCGAGTCGAATTCGACGATTAAATGTCAGGGATAAAAGTGGATAAACACAGTGTAATTCGCGCTCTTTGTCGCCGGGATAGTGTGCGCCATTTACTCCAAGACACATCTCAAATCGAAGTGCTGAATTGTCGCGCAGCACTTGTGCTACGTGAAAGAGACGATCTGCTTTAACGTGAAGTGTGAGCTCGCCGCGATCAACAACAACGCGTTCAATATCTTCGCTGAACTGCGGATAGGAACGCTCTAGCTCGTCAGCGATCTCATCGAAGTATCCGCCATAAGGTCGTGGAGTGGAATCAGCACTGTGCGTGGTTCGAACTAAGCCACCAAATCCTGAAGTATCTCCAGTTCCCTTTACGCCAAATGCGCCGTGATCTTCGCTCATTGCTTCAATAGCCCTTGTATTTGAAAGGTTGGCTTCGAGGCGAGCGCAGCGGCTTCGACTTCACGAATAATCTCTTCACGGTTAACACCTAACTTGGTGTTACTGATCTGCTCGTGCAACTTAAGGATTGCATCCATCAACATTTCGGGACGTGGTGGACAACCTGGAAGATAAATATCTACCGGAACAATATGGTCTACACCCTGCACGATGGCGTAATTGTTAAACATTCCACCGGACGAGGCGCAGGCGCCCATCGAGAGCACCCACTTTGGACCAGGCATTTGATCATAAATCTGTCGAACAACGGGAGCCATCTTCTGTGAAACTCGCCCGGCAACGATCATTAGATCTGCCTGACGCGGCGATGGCCTAAATACTTCCATTCCAAAACGAGCCAGGTCGTAGCGCCCACCACCTGCAGCCATCATCTCGATAGCGCAGCATGCCAATCCAAAGGTCACTGGCCAGAGCGAACTCTTACGCATGTAACCAGCTAAACCTTCAACGGTTGATAGCGCTATTCCCGCAGGTAATTGTTCTTCAAGACCCATTGTTAATCCCATTCCAATCCGCCGCGTCGCCACACATATGCATATGCAACAAAGACCGTAAGTATGAAGATCACCATCTCAACTAAGCCGAAGAGTCCTAGTTGATTAAATGAGACCGCCCATGGGTATAGGAAGACAATTTCAATATCAAAGACAATAAAGAGCATCGCAGTGAGGAAGTACTTAACAGGGAATCGACCGCCCCCTGCCGCAACAGGAGATGGCTGAATTCCACACTCATAGGCCTGCGCTTTGGAACGATTTGGGCGCTTTGGACCAGTTAGAGCCGCAGTAGCGACTGAGAAAGCAGCGAATCCGAAGCCAATTCCGCCAATGGCAAGAATCGGGACGTAAGGATTCATGCTGTGAGCATACGACGGGTCAGGCCGTAAGAATAGGAGCTGTGGCGACAGTCACAAATGAGCCCGTAAGAAATTTACATTGCTTATTGGAGAAGCTCTGCGACCTTAGAACCCAGGGTAAATGGGTCGATTGGATGGGAGGTGACGGCATCGGCACCAGACCATTTCGCCAGCCAGCTATCTTGGGCGCGCTGGATAATCACCATTATTGGTGGGCAATCAATAAGTTCATCTTTGAGGCTATGAGCTAGACCGAGACCCCCCTCGGGGACCGCCTCACCATCGAGAATAAAGAGGTCTACCTTCCGCTTATCCCCCAAGTACTGACGAAGGGCGTCGGCCGTGGCAAAATCCAAAACCTTGTGCTCCCGCTCTTCACCGGGAAGTTTCTTGCCCAGGGCGGCGCTTACCGCGGCCCGGACCGTCTGATCGTCCGAGTAGACCGCGATTACACGTGGGAGGGTCGACCCTTGGAGAGCGGGGTCGCCATAAACGGGAGTGGCGTCAACTGATCCGTAAACACTTACTTCCATATTTAAGAGTCTAGTACCAGTCCCAACTCCGTAGATGTAATTTTGGGCACAAGATCATAACTTTTGGGTGAACTCCCCATCAGGATAAGAGGTTCCTCCACCATGCGAGGAAGATTTTTTTCCTCTCGCGGTGAAGAATGCTCACCGTGCCCACCTTTCCGACTGACCCGAAGATAGATGAAACCGCCAAGACCTCAGTAGCCCAGGCCCGAAACCTAATTCACACCTCGGATACCTTAAGGACGCGGAAAGATTCAGCAAATAGAAAACGCTTCGCCAAATTATTTAGGGATCCAAAAGCTATAGAAGTAACCATCACTTTGACTGATGAAGTAATGCGAATTCACGCTACAAAACAAGCTGTCACTATCTTTGCTCGCGCCGC
>CAIMNT010000088.1 GCA_903842855.1 uncultured Actinomycetes bacterium | reverse complement strand
TGCCGCCGCTGGTGCAGCTGCGTTAGCCGCAGGTGGCATCGGAGCCTCAACTCTTGGAGCATCAGCTGCAAGCGCGGATGGTGTGTCCGTCAGCTTCGGATCGAATAACTCAAATCCTCCAGGACCTGAAGAGGATGCTGCTTGGGTGGCAGCCGCAAAGGCTGAGGGAATCAACGTTGCACTCAACGTTGTAGATCACAACACATTTCAAAATCAGATTAACTCATACCTCCAAGGAACACCAGATAACGTCTTTGACTGGTTCTCTGGATACCGTATGCAGTTCTTCGCCCAGAAGGGTCTCTTGACTCCAATTGATGATCTATGGAAGACAATTGGCAAGAATTACACGGCTGGATTTGCATCTGCTTCAACCGGACTAGATGGCAAGAAGTATCTTGTTCCTACAGACTGGTATCCATGGGCTATCCACTATCGCAAGTCTGTTTGGAAGAAAGCTGGAGTAAACCCAGCTTCCATCAAGACCATCGCTGACTTAATTAATGCTTGTAAGGTATTTAAATCCAAGGGATATATCCCAATTGCACAGGCTGATAAGGGTGGCTGGGAAGCCATGGGTGTCTTTGACATCATCAACATGCGTACAAATGGCTATCAGTTCCACGCTGACTTAACAGCTGGTCGTGTCTCCTTCTTGGATGCACGCGTTCAAAAGACATTTACAAACTGGAAAACTCTGATTCCTTACACAAACAAGGACCCACTAACCCAGTCAGATCAGACAGCGGGAACACTTGTGCTTCAGAAGAAGGCTGCCATGATCATCATGGGCTCATTCACAAGCGGTCTTTACACAAATAAGGCTGATTACGATGATCTAGCCTTGATTCCATTCCCAATAATCAATCCAGCTTACGGTACAGATTCAATCGATGCACCTATCGATGGTGTCTTGGCTTCTTCAACAGCTGCTTCAAACTTGGCAGCATCTGAAAAGTTGATGGGATTCATTGGATCAACGCAATTCGCAGGTATCATCAACGCAATCTCTCCTGGATTGTCCTCCAACAAGAATGCTCCTGTTTCGAGTGATCCATTCATTCAGTCTCAGGTCAAGTTGGTTCAGTCAACTAAGCACGTGGCACAGTTCTTCGACCGTGATTCACGTCCTGACTTCGCATACCCAATCTTCTCGGATGCGATCCAGAAGTTCTTAACCGGCGGAGATCCAAAGGCAATTGCAAAGAATCTCGCCGCACAATGGACGGCTTTGCCACCAGCCTAAGCACTACACGTTCAGTACTAATATGGGGTTCCGTTGGCGAATATTTCGCCAACGGAAGTCCTATTTCCGTAGCATGTAGTAATGAACTAGGAATAGGAATGAAAAATTGAGCACCGTTCTCGAAGAGACTCCGGCCCTCGCGGTACCGGCCAAAAAAAAGCGCAAACGCGGTTCGCATAATTTCAGCGGTAGTGATCGCACCACCCTTGGGGTGTTTGTAGGCCTTCCGACACTCTTGCATGTTTTCTTTGTTTGGGTTCCCGCGGTCTGTACCATCTTGCTCTCATTTACCTTCTGGGATGGCATAGGCGGCCTGAAAAATATTCATTGGGTAGGTTTTACAAATTATCGCCAGATTTTTACTTTAGATGACCAGTTCCCAATTGCAATTCGCAACAACATTTATTGGCTAGCTGTCTTTGCTTTTATCGCCACTCCATTGGGCATAATTTTGGCTTACTATATTGACAAAAACCTCAAGGGCACAAAGTTTTATCAAACGGCCTTCTATATGCCTTTGGTTATTTCTGCGGCAGTTACGGGAATTATCTGGGAGAACGTGTTCTTCACCGATGGCATTATTAATTCCATCCTGCACAACACCAATCCAAATACCGCGATCGACTGGTTGGGCGAACCAAGCAAAAATATCTGGGTTCTTCTCTTTATCGCTTCATGGCGCCATATTGGTTACATAATGTTAATTTATTTAGCAGGAATGAAGGCTGTTGACCCCTCCCTACGAGAAGCTTCAGCTATCGACGGCGCAGGTGAGTGGTACACGTTCCGTAGGGTTATTATGCCTTCGTTACGTCCTGTAAACGTCATCATCGTTGTAATCAC
>CAIMNT010000087.1 GCA_903842855.1 uncultured Actinomycetes bacterium | reverse complement strand
GCGTGGGAACAGATCTTGGGGGAGCAGGGTTTGGTTATCAAGGTGCTGCGCTTTTTACACATCCTTGGTGCGCAAGGACATCTGACCGCCACTCCCTTTGCGGTCGTGGCCGGACTCACTTATAACTTTCTTCCCTTTATGACACTGCCTCTCTACGCCAGCTTGGAGCGAATCGATATTCGCATGATGGAGGCATCGGGTGATTTGTATGCCAACGCCTTCACTACATTTAGAAAGGTCACCGTTCCTCTCTCGCTTCCTGGCGTAGTTGCGGGAACGTTGCTGACATTTATTCCAGCAGCCGGTGACTACATCAATGCAGAGTTACTTGGAAACCCTGGTACAAAGATGATTGGCAATGTGATCGAGGCGCGATATCTCGAGATTGTTGATTACCCAGGCGCCGCCGCTCTCTCGCTCATCTTGATGGTGACGATATTGGTTCTGGTTATGGCCTATGTAAAACGTGCGGGTACTGAGGAACTTGTATGAACCAACTCTCTCGCTGGTTCTCCCGTAATCTGATCCGCATTTATGCATTTTTCGGTTTTGCCTATCTCTTCCTACCTATCATCTACACCTTTGTCTTCTCCTTCAACGCCTCTACAAAGAGCAACTTGGTCTGGGTTGGCTTTACCTGGAACAACTGGCGTAATCCTTGCGGCGCTCCTGATGTCTGTAACGCTTTGGGCAATTCGCTGAAGATCGGCGTACTCGCAACTTTTTTCGCCACACTCCTTGGAACTCTGATGGCATTCGCTATGGGGCGCTATGCATTCCGAGGTCGTTCAATCGTCAACATCTTGATCTTCCTACCGATGGCAACTCCAGAAATCGTTATGGGAGCATCGCTACTCACTATGTTTATCTCCTTCGGTTTTAATCCCGGTTTTTGGACGATCGTTATTGCTCACGTGATGTTTTGCATCTCATTTGTGGTTGTGACCGTTAAGGCACGTATAGCTAGCCTCGATCCACGACTAGAGCAGGCTGCGATGGATTTATATGCCGATGAGCGCGAGACCTTCCGGCGCGTGACTCTTCCCCTTGTCGCTCCTGGAATTGCTGCAGCCGCTCTCTTGGCATTTAGCCTCTCCTTTGACGATTTCATCATCACGAATTTCAACTCCGGCGATGTAAATACCTTTCCGAAGTTTGTTTATATCTCTGCGCAGCGTGGCCTTCCGCCTCAGGCCAATGTCATCGGTTCTTCTATGTTCTTAATAGCTTTGCTCATCGTTCTTCTCGGTCAATTTGTAGGTCGTAGACGCGCAGGGGTGCGATAGATTTAACTCATGGCCAACTTGGGCAATATGTACGGACCCTCCTTTACCTTCTTAGGCGTTCCGCAATGTGATCTGGAAATTCCCGCAACTTATGCCGATGCAGATGTTGTGATTGTCGGAGCTCCCATTGATTCGGGGACCTCGCACCGATCAGGAGCAAAGTTTGGCCCGCAGGCAATTCGTGGAACTGATTACCTGGGCCATGATGGAGAGCGGCCACATCTCTCACTGCGGGTGGATGGGTTAAAAGACCTTAAGGTCGTAGATGCCGGCGATCTATTGATGTCGGGACACGATCTGGTTGCCTCCCTCAAGATTTTAGAAGAGGCGACCGAGAAGATCTCTCGGGCTGGCGCGATTCCTGTGATTTTGGGTGGAGATCATTCCATTGCCTCTGCCGATGTGGCGGGGATTGCCAACCATAAAGGCAACGGCAAGATATCGATGATCCACTTCGATGCCCACGCCGATACCGCCGATAATCAATTTGGTGCGCTAGTCGGACATGGAACTCCGATGCGCCAACTTATTGAGCGCGGGTCAGTTCGCGGAGATCGATTCTTGCAACTTGGCCTACGTGGATATTGGCCAGATGACACCACCCTCAAATGGATGCGCGATCAAGGTATGCGCTCCTATGAGATGACCGAAATTCATAACCGTGGGCTTGATGTGGTCCTGGATGAATCATTCGCCAGACTTACCGATGAGTGCGACGGGGTATTTCTCTCCGTCGATATCGATGTCGTTGATCCTGGTATGGCACCAGGTACTGGAACGCCCGAACCTGGCGGCATGACGAGCCGCGAATTGCTTGAGGCTGTTCGTCGAATCTGTCTTGAACTGCCCATCGTTGGTATCGATGTCGTTGAAGTTGCACCAGCATTTGATAGCGCTGAGATCACCGCAATGCTAGCTAATCGAGTTGTACTAGAAGCACTGAGTGCAATCGCATTTAAGCGGACAGGTCAGATTTACGACCGCAACAGGAACGTACTCGATCGCTAATGCTTAAAGCGTTGCCAAGATATCTGAAATATCTCTCTCGGTAGTCCAGGGATTGACGATGGCAAAGCGAAGGATAGGTTCGCCTTTATGCGCTGATGGAACCACGAAGCCGATCTGATCTGCCAACAACTTATCGCTCCAACGATCGTAATCGGCTGTATTCCATCCTGTGCGCTTAAATGCAACGATAGATAACTTTGGCTCGTGGATAAGTTCTAGGTTGGGATGCGCCTTCACTAAATCTGCTGCATGTTGCGCGATATCAAGTGTTTGTTGCATGGCGCTGGAGTATTCACGAGTTCCATTTGCCGCAAGTGAGAACCAGAAAGGCAAACCTCTAGCACGCCTAGTTAAATGTATGGCGTAATCTGATGGATTCCATTCGTTAGGATCTTCCAAAATATCTAAATAGGAAGCGTGTTGCGTATGAGCACGTTTTGCAATTGTCGGGTCACGATAGATTAAAGCGCAAGCATCAAAAGGTGCAAAGAGCCATTTGTGCGGATCCACGATAAACGAGTCCGCCTCTTCTACTCCGTTAAATAGGGGACGAACGGAAGGTGCGCATAGAGCGGCGAGGCCATATGCACCATCCACATGGAACCAAATGTCCCGCGCCTTAGCCTCTCTCCCGATTCCTTCGAGATCATCGATGATTCCCAAATTAGTAGTACCTGCGGTCGCGACCACGGCAAAGATTCGATGAGTTGGATTGGCATTGAGGTATGCTTCAACAGTTGCGGAGACGTTTTCACCAGTCATGACGCCATCAGAGTTAGCTGGCACATTGAGAACTAAGACATCCATGATGTCAGCCGCAGATTGAATTGAAGAGTGCGCCTCTGATGAGCAGACAACTACCCAGCGAGCAACATCAGGATATTTTTCGCGGGCATGAAAACGGGCCGCGACCAAAGCCGAGAGATTTCCAATGGTTCCGCCCTGAACAAATACTCCACCGGAGCTGGCTGGAAACCCGGCTAAGTTACTGATCCAACGTAGCGCTTGATTTTCCGCGAAGACGGCTCCCGCACCTTCCAACCATGAGCCTCCATATAGTGCACTTGAGCCAACGACCAGATCAAATAGATTTGAATGCTCAGACGGAGCAGATGGAATAAAGGAGAGGTAACGAGGATGGTCGGTTGAGATGCATGCCAGGGCCAATGTGTCAGTAAATACTTTGAGCGCCTGATGTCCGCCTAAGCCATCTTCAGTGATTGTGTTACCCACCTTGGCATAAAGCTCTTCCGGCGTCTGTGGGCCATCTAAAGGGGGATTGTCCTTAAGTCGCTTAAGACTGTAGGCGAGGATTTCTTGCGCCAGAGATTCGACCTCTTTGTTGAACTCATGCATGCCGCGATTATGCCACCTACGCTAAATTAAAAAAGCCTTTTATGGATTGAACGATCATATCGACAGCAATTGCGGCAACTAAGAGACCTGCTACGCGAGTAATCAGTGTTACTCCGGATTCTTTAATCAGGCTAAGAATTCCCGTCGAGAACATCAAGATTAATCCAATAACAACATGGACCATGATGATTGCCGCGGCAAGACTGAATTTATCCGAAGTTGTATGGGCGTAACGCACGTAGAGCATCGTTGTCACGATTCCACCCGGGCCTGCAAGAACTGGTGTTCCAATGGGAACCATTGCGATATTAACTTTTTCGTTCTGTGCGGATTCACCGCCAACTTTGCCTGTGAGTAGCTCCATAGAAATCAGGAAGAGCAGAAAGCCTCCTGCGCCTTGCAAGGCATTGAGCGATATGTGGAGGTAGTTAAGAATGACCTGCCCAAAGAGAGCAAATACCACGATAATT
>CAIMNT010000086.1 GCA_903842855.1 uncultured Actinomycetes bacterium | reverse complement strand
CCAATAGACAAGTAACTACTTGTGACAACCAAAGCTGACACAAGTAGTACGCATTCACGAAACGCGCTTGCCAGACTTTCTGGCCTGGTCATCACCCGGGGCACCCCACCGCGGAGGAGGGTTGCCGACCGATAAGCCGGGGCTTGATATCGGTGCTCGTGACCGTTGCAAAATGTAGATGATCGGAAACAAAAAGAGAAGTCAATAAGTTTTGTTACATGCGAATACATTGCAAAGTCCGTACTATCCAACCGTGAATCAGAATGAATTAACCAGAGCCCGAGTCGCTACAACTCTCGCCTTCATGATGAATGGATTCTCCGTAGGAGTCCTTGTTTCACAATTGCCTGACTATAAGTTTCATTTGAAGATTAGTAATGGCGCTTTGGGTATGGCGCTTTTTTTATTAGCGGCGGGCGTTCTTTCTGCGCTCGGACCTAGCGGTCGCTGGTCCGCCAAGCACGGAAGTGCTCGCGTAACGATTCTTGGATCATTAGCGATTATTCTTTCGATGCCCTTAATAGGGTTGTCATTTAATTACATCACTTTCTGCGTCACCTTATATTTCTTCGGATATGCCATCGCTTTTCAAGATGTGG
This sequence comes from uncultured Actinomycetes bacterium, assembly GCA_903842855.1. Taxonomy (GTDB): domain Bacteria; phylum Actinomycetota; class Actinomycetes; order Nanopelagicales; family Nanopelagicaceae; genus PALSA-747. Next base: position 22,303 of record CAIMNT010000086.1, on the reverse strand, counting down.
CTATGAACACGCATGCGGTCACATTAGAGCAAAGATTTAAACGTCGTGTGATGAGTACCTTCCACGCCTTATATTCTGTTGGAGCTCTTGCTGGGAGCGCCATTGGTGGACTCATGGCTCAGGGCCATGTAAAAGAGATTATTCAAGAGTGCTCGGTATCAGTTCTCTTTAGTATTGTGTTGTATTTCATGAAGTCTCGATTCTTGCCAGCATCGAGCGATCAACAAGAGCCCCGAAAGCACAAGCGTCCAAAGCGACCAACCATTTTTTGGGTCATGGGTTTGCTCGGTATGTCGGCATCTATCGGTGAAGGGTCTGCGGGTGACTGGGGTGGCGTGCTGGCTCGTACAACTTTCCATACCTCTCCATTTGTAGGCACACTCCCTTACATCTGTTTTTCCATAACGATGGTTACAGGTCGTTTCCTAGGTGATCGATTGGCACATAAATTTGGTCCCGGTCAATTGCTCTTCTTTGGAGGATTGATCGCCGGTACGGGCTTAGCAAGCGGTTTATTAGTTGGTGGAATTGGTGGAGAGATTTTCGGTTGGACGTTACTTGGAATGGGCATGTGCATCGTTATTCCCATGATTTATAGCGAAGCCGGAACTATCGCAATCCATAAGTTTTCGGGAACTATCGCACCATCAGAAGCGGTGGCGACGGTCTCCGGAATCTCCTACTTTGGTTTTGTTATTGGCCCACCGATCATGGGTTATATCTCTGAAGCAATTACTTTGCGTTGGGCCATGTTGGTTCCAGCTGCCCTGGGCTTGGCTTTGGCCGCAGGTTCCAGATACGTTATTCGGCAAGAGCAATAAGTTTTGCGATTTCCACTTCTTTTACGCGGGGCTTGCCTAAAGGTTCTCCTGCGGCAATTTCGGCGGCATTGATCTTCGACCAACCTGCTTGATCGATGATCGTGATTGCTTGCGGAATCACGACTGTAATATCTCCACCATTCTTTGGCTCTGGATCAAGATCTTCGATAAGTAGTTTTACGACATCCGATGCATCGCTCTTATTAGTACCAATTACTCCTGACGGACCACGCTTTGCCCAACCAACTGTGTAGATATTGGTTCCAAGTACGCGGCCGTTGTCGTTTTCTACCTTTCCATCGCGAAAAGAGATCCCCTTGATATGTTCGGCGTAATATCCAATAGCGCTTACAACTAGATTGGTCTTAATCGAATAAGTCTCACCCGTATCGACTACTTTGCCACCTTTGATTTCATTGATTCCAAAAACTACCTCTTCAACCCTATCGACGCCTTTAATTTCTTTAGGAGTAGAAAGGAATCGAAATTCCATGGTTCGCTCATGCCCACCGTGTGGGTGTTCGGCGATCAGGCGCCAAGCTTCTAAGTTAGAAGCTAAGTGCTTCTCAATCTCTCCCGCTGCCTCAGCTCGTTCGTGAGCAGCATGAACCGCATCTGCATCAATAACTACATTTGTGTGTTCTAATTTTGGAAGTTCGCGCAACTCTGGTGCAGTAAAGGCGGCATGCTCTGGACCGCGGCGCCCTGCGATGTAAACGGTGCGAATCTTGCTTGCGTGAAGGGCTGCGAGCGCATGCTCAGCGGTATCAGTTGCATCCAACTCGATGGGATTGATTCCTAGTATGCGAGCGCAATCCATCGCAACATTGCCTGCGCCAATTACAACGGCGGTCTCCCCATCAAGCGGGACTTCAACATTGGCGAAATCTGGATGGCCGTTATACCAAGGCACAAATTCCGCGGCAGAGAGCGAGCCAGTTAGATCTTCTCCTGGGATACCCAATTTCTTTCCGACGCTAGAGCCGGTACACATCACGATAGCGTCATAGCGGGGGCAGATCTCTTCGATATCTAGATCGCGACCAACTTCAACATTTCCAAAGAGTCGGAAGTTTGGCTCCGCTGCAACCTTTTCAAATACCTTGGCGACCGACTTAATTTTTGGATGGTCAGGTGCAACCCCGGAGCGGACTAGTCCCCACATTGTTGGGAGGCGTTCAAACATATCTATAGAGAAGGTAAGTTCTTCGTTCTGTGCGTTCTGAAGAGCCTGTGCGGTGAAATACCCAGCAGGACCTGCGCCAACAATGGCTATCTTGTAGTGCGGCAAGGTGACCTCTTCTATTAGGAACTGTAATAGCGCACTTTACAGGCGCACGCGCCTACCGATCGGTCACAAAGAATTAACTACTCAATAGGGAGAATTACTTCATTGTGACGTGCGAAGGGTGGCATCCAAGGTGGATCAAAGCGAGCGATCCGAGCCTTACCAGTGACCTTAAGTCCCTGGGTTTGTACTAATTCCAAGAGTTTTAACTCGTGTTCCAAAACTGCCTTTTGACTGGTAGGCCAACGGGGTTAGGTAAATCTGAATTCATGGATGGTTCGAATACGGTCATAAGTTCTTCGCCAAAGAAGTGTCAGGTAGATAACAGTTATCTCTCAGGAAACACATAGAAAGTTATGAAACTCTCTCCTGTTACGTGATTTACCATCCATATATTGCTGAATTTTCCTCTAGATAAAAGGATAAATATGTTTCGTAAGATTTCAATTAGCTTCGTATCGCTCTCTCTAGTTATCACCGGAATTTCACTCACGAGCTCTGCGCAAGCAGCGACTGGCTCATGTTCCTCAATCACAAAGGCGCTGGTAGTTGCTGATGGATATAAGGCGGCTACTGGACCAACAATCACTCCTTACAACTTTGCAAATGCCTCTGCCAATCAGGCAAATGCGCTGGGAACCACAATCGACTTCGGCGCAAAGGCGCTGGTCGTAGGCTGCGTCAGCCCTGCGGATATTGCTAAATACTCTGTGGCTGCTAATGGAGCTAAGAAGCCAGTTATGACTTCAACTCAATATCTTGCATATGTTGTAAAGCAATCAGCAGGTGCGATGAAGAAGACCCCCGTTGGTGGAGTGAGTGATTATCTGGACTTCGGTAACGGTAAAGAGGATGGCGTTGGATCAACTTCTAAAGCTGGAAGTTTGCGTCTTGATGCATGGGTCGCGGGTAAGTATGTAATCCTTACATTCTCGGCACCAGCTGTAGCAACTCCTCCCGCAGCACTACTTGCGTTTATCAAGTCAACTCAAACTCTTCTATAAAGAAGTTCCACAATAAGTAAGGGCACCTCAGTGTTGAGGTGCCCTTACTTATTTAAGTTCTATAACGCTCGACTAAGCAACGCGCGCCTCTAATTTGAGAGCCGACACAAATGCATCGACGACCTCTTGTTTACTCCAGGGCTTAGGTGCCATGGTGATGAAGAAATCTTCGAGTGCAATATCTGCCAGGTTGTCTATATCTGATTCTACAAAGCCCAGACTAGAGAGCACTGGAAAGTTGAGTTCAGCCAAGATGCGGCTGACGGCGCGTACAGCGCGCGAACCATCTTTGCTGCCATCATCTGGTTCGCCCATGGCGTCGGCAACGCGCTCCATCTTCTCGGGAACTACACCAGCTTCACGAGTTAGGGTTTCTGCAAGAACGAGGCCGATGGTCAAACCATGTGGCACATGCTTAAGTCCTCCGATTGCCTGACCTAGCGAATGCTCGGCGGTGCAATCGGAAATATTCATCGTGAGACCAGCCATCATGCTGCCAGCCGCCATACCTGCGCGTGCCTCTTTATTAGTGCCATCTTTGTAGGCGGCAACAAGTGCAGGAGTCATCATGCGGATTGCTTCGTAACCGATTGCATCTCCGATAGGAGTGCTGCACTTGGCAATAATTCCCGCAATGGCTTGTGCCAAAGCATCTATGCCGGTGTTTGCGGTCATGGATGGTGGCATGCTGTAAGTAAGAACTGGATCAACTATCGCTACCTGAGCACGCAAGTTACCGTTTGCAATTCCAGCTTTACGTCCAGCTGCAGGATCTGAAATTACTGAACCGCCAGATACTTCTGATCCGGTTCCGGCAGATGTAGGAAGCGCAATCAAGGCAACAGTTGGGACTGGATATTGCGCCGGCTGTGATTGGAATTCACGGAAGGTAATTCCGAGTTGAGAACATAGGCGTGCTGCTTTAGCGGTATCGATAACTGATCCGCCACCGAGTGCGACGACGACCTCTCCTTTTGAAGCTGTGAGGGCCTTAGTTGCATCATCGACCATATCAATTGTTGGCTCGCCTGCAGGTTTTTCAAAAGTCGTAACAGTTAAGTTGGAATTTGAGGTGAGCGAATCCACGCAAGCCTTGGCAGCGGGATTGAATTTTTCGATTCCTTCATCGACCATCAGGAAGACACGTGTCGCGTTAAATTCCGCAATCACATCGGCGAGCGTTGCCGCTTTGCCTTCACCAAATCGAACTTTTACAGGAAGATGATTATTAAATGCTTCAATATTATTCACATTTGTATGCTACAACCCAAAACCCCCATCAGCAGCCAAGGTCACCCCATTTACCCATGCCATATCCTCGCTAGCAAGTGAGGCAATCACACGTGCGATCTGCTCTGGCTGGGCCAGCGACGGTATTTCAAAATCTGCCTTAACGGGAGCTCTGCCCAAGTACTGGTGTAACCACTCTTCGGATAAGCCAGTTCGCACTCCACCAGGCATGATGGCATTTACCCTCACGCCAGAGTCACGAAAGTCCAGAGCCAAGCCTTGAGTTAAATTATTGAGCGCTGCCTTCAGCGAGTCATAGAGTTGATTGCGCCGGGCGGGACGATTCGCGTTGGTAGATGAGACGTTGATGATGCATCCGCGTGTTAACTCTAGGTGAGGAAAAGCCTGTTGCGCTAGAAAGAACGGTGCCTTGAGGTTGATCGCAAAGATGCGGTCCCAATCTTTCTCGCGGACTTCGGCAATATCTTTATGACTTATAACTCCCGCACAATTCACTACGAGATCAATCCGATGAAAAATATCAACGGCGCTTCTCACAATTTCCTTTGCAGCCGCTTCAGGGTCCGACAAATCGACCTGAATAAATCGGGCAATTGCCCCACGCTCCAAGAGCTCTCGCTCCAATAAATATGGATCTTCTTGCCCAACTAAAAGTATGTTGTATCCGCGGTCGGCCAATTCACGTGCGGTGGCGCGCCCGATGCCCGTGGTGCCACCCGTGATGATCGCCGTAAGAGTGGCTGGGTCTAATCCCTTGTCGTGCATGTAAAAATCATATAGGATTTTGGGGATCTAGCGAAGGGCTTAAAGTGACCACTTCCAATTCAATTCCGAAAATTAGCGCTGACCAGGTTGGCGAACTACCCAAATGGGCGCTACTCGAGCGAGCCCTTATTAAGTTGATCGACGACTCCTCGCTCGAATTTGCGGACCGTTATACCAACTCAGACAACACGCTGATTTGGCGTAGCGAGTGGCCCGGGTTTGATGGCTCTGATGACCCGTACGAGGGATTCATGAACTTCACCTTGCACTACATCATTGGTGGAGACGAGAGACTAGATAAGCGTCATCGTGAAATTTGGGATGCGATCACCTGGCAATGGAGTGAATACGGTCAAGTAGTTGATGAGTTCGATAACGCCTATGACTGGATGCATCACGGCGAAGCTTTGCTCGGCTTCTATTGGTTCGCGCTGGCAAATCCACATGTTTTGAAGGATCGACAACGTACCGAGAAGTTTGCTTCGCTATACACTGGTGAAAATCGCAACGTTGATAACTGGGATCCAGAACATAAAATCATTAAAGCTCCTATCAATGGCAGCGGTGGAGCGCACTACATCCACACCTGGGAAGACTGGGGACCAAACCGACAGATCTTGGAGGAGTACCTGCCTCCATTCGAAGATCTAACAGGACAAGATCCGTATCAGAAGCGCACCCCTTGGCATGATGACAAGATCTATCGTGAAATACTGCAGAAGATAAATGAACGGATGGGGATGGGAGATGTCCCCGTCAATCTCACAGCAACAGGATTGGTTACCCATGCCTACATGTATGACCACGATGAGAAATATAAAGAGTGGACTCTGCAATATTTGGCTGCTTGGGAAGAGCGGACCGCACGTAACGGCGGAATTATTCCTGACAACATCGGACTAGATGGTGCGATCGGTACTTATAACGATGGCAAGTGGTGGGGTGGTTACTACGGATGGCGTTGGCCCCATGGTGCGCTTACTATCTTGGAACCACTCACAGTTGCTGGAGGCAATGCGGTATTAATATCTCAGGGAGAGATGAAGCATTTAGATTTAGTGCGTTCACAGATCGATCTATTGTGGCAGATGCGCATTGAAGAAGATGGTGCAATTAAAGTTCCAAATCGCCACTTTGACGCCGGTTGGCGCGACTACAGAATTCAACGCGCAATTGATCCAATTATTGTTTGGAATATCTCGCAGGATGAAGCAGATGCCAAGAGAGTCGAACGAGGATGGGATGCAAGCAATGAGGTGATCTCAACTGAGGGCTACGTACTTGGAAGTGCAAGGCCGCAACACACCGCAGCCTGGTTTGGATATATCCGCGGATATATGCCTGACTATCCTGAAAGAATTTTGCAGAACAATCTTGATGCAGTTAATTTTCAAATTGAACGTTTCCGCAGCCCTGAATGGGATCCGCACACGATGGATCACTACCGCGAAGCGATGTCGATCCACGACTGGCAGATACTTCAACCCGCAATTCTTGAAGCGTTAGTTCATCTCACTTTGGGTGGACCCATGCCGGCCTATCACGGCGGGCATCTTCATGTTGCGGTGCGCTATTTTGATGCCGAGAAAGAGCGACCTGGGCTACCAGCAGATGTTGCTGCCCTGGTCTCAAAAATCACAGCCACAAAAGTTGAGCTCACCTTGGTAAATACATCTGCAACGACCACTAGAAGCACGATCATTCAAGCCGGAGCCTTTGCAGAACATCAGATCATCAGCGCGACTGATGGCAAGGGAGTTGTAACCACTGTGAATGGAACGCACCTTCAGGTCGATCTCGCGGCGGGTGCCTCCATTGCACTTACCCTTGAAGTCGCTAGATTTGCCAATACTCCTACATACGACGGACCATTTGGGCCCGCCCAGAAGGATGTGAGCGTTCCAAAAACCATTAAGGGTCGCGATCTAACCTCTGAAAATTAGGCCCTAGTGTGAGCAGCCCCTCACTGGGGCGCGTTTACTAATATCTATTAATCCTATATGATTTTCAAATTACCCGAGGAGGCGTAGGCGTGGAAATTCCAAATGTAAAACGGCAGTTTCCTAAGGTCTCAGAACTCGCTCCACTCCTAAAGTTCACGGGGCCGACGCTTCATCGCAAAGAACGTCGCCTTGCCAGCGCCCTGACTATCTGGGATCTGCGGGAGATCGCCAAGAAGCGCACCCCCCAAGGACCCTTTGATTACACAGATGGATCGGCCGAGTCAGAGGTCACCCTCGAGCGGGCTCGCCAAGCCTTCTTAGATCTGGAGTTTCGCCCCAACATTCTCAAGGATGTCAGCACTCTCGACACCAGTTGTGAAGTCTTAGGTAAGAAGTTCGCGCTCCCCGTTGGAATTGCCCCGACCGGATTCACCCGCATGATGCACACTGAAGGCGAACGAGCAGGTGCTCGCGCTGCTGCCAAGTTCGGTATCCCTTTCACGCTATCTACTCTCGGTACAACCACAGTTGAAGATGTGGTCGCTGCAGCGCCGGATGGCACCAACTGGTTCCAGCTCTACATGTGGAAAGACCGCGACCGAAGTATGGAATTGGTACGCCGTGCCGAAGCCGCGGGAGTCGATCACTTGTTACTTACAGTGGATGTTCCAGTTGCAGGTGCGCGACTACGCGATGTTCGCAACGGTTTAACGATCCCACCTCGTCTAACTGGAAAAACATTGGCCGATGCAATTCCAAAACCGGAGTGGTGGATCAACTTTCTCACAACTCCCGGAATTAGTTTCGCTTCAATGTCTAACTGGAACGGCACTGTGGCAGAACTTCTTGATTTTATGTTCGATCCATCCATGACCTTTGAAGACCTTAAGTGGATTAGAACGCAATGGAAGGGCAAATTAACGGTTAAGGGAATACAGACCTTGGACGATGCAAAGAGCGCCGCTAGGGCTGGTGCTGATGCGATCTTGCTCTCAAACCATGGTGGGCGCCAACTTGATCGCGCTCCAGTTCCTCTGCATCTCTTAGTTGATGTAAAGCGTGAACTTAAAGGCGATACCGAGATTCACTTAGACACCGGCATTATGCATGGGGCCGATATATTGGCGGCAATTGCACTGGGGGCAGATTTCACATATATCGGACGTGCCTATCTGTATGGCTTAATGGCTGGTGGGCAACTCGGTGTTGAACGCGCTCTGGAAATTCTTAAAGTGCAGATCAGCCGAAACATGAAATTGCTTGGAGTTAACTCGCTTGAGGAGTTAGAGCCAAGACACGTGCGTATCTTGCAGACACATCAAGGCTTGGGCAGACTTCCACAATAAACCAATCACTAGGCGGGGGAATATGAAAATAGCTCGAGTTGGCGCAGTTGGTAAAGAGCGTCCAGTAGTGGTCGAACACGACCGTGCTTACTTCGTGGACTCTCTCATCGGTGACTGGAGCCGTGAGGCTCTGGAAAATGGAGCGCTCGCCAAGGTCAGCATGGCCGACCTCTCTAAGCTTGAAAGTACTGAATTTGGCTCAGAGAGAATTGGCGCTCCGCTAACCCGCCCTACAAAACTCATCTGCGTGGGTCTCAATTATGTAAAACACATCGCAGAGACAAATGCCCAAACTCCTACGGAACCAATCGTATTTATGAAGGCTCCGGATTCATTTATTGGACCCAACGACGATGTTGTGATTCCGCCAGGAAGTACAGCTACCGACTATGAGGTGGAGCTAGCCGTCGTCATAGGAAAACGCGCCCTTTATCTAAAGAGCCCAGAAGAATCCAAAAAACATATCTTGGGTTATAGCATCTCGCAAGATATCAGCGAGCGCCATTGGCAATTGGAACGTTCAGGTCAATGGGTCAAGGGAAAGTCTTTCCCAAATTTCAATCCCATGGGACCGGTGATTGTTACAGCAGATTCCATCAACGCTACAAATCTTCATATCTGGTGCAAGGTTGATGGCGAGATTCGCCAAGATTCACATACCTCAGATCTCCTCTTTGGTATAGATCACTTGGTCTGGTACATATCGCAATTCATGGAGCTATTCCCTGGCGACGTTATTAATACAGGAACTCCTGGCGGAGTAGGTATGGGCTTTAACCCCACCAAGTATCTTCGCGGAGGACAACTCATCGAGACTGGTATTGGCGGAATCGGTGAGATAACTAATAAAGTTATTGATTACCAAGCTTGACGCTTAACCCACTATCCATTGATTGGTAGAGCGCTTCTACGAGTCGCAAAGTTCCAACCGTCTCCGCGACGCTACTGCGCAGAGGTGTACCAATCGCGATTGCTCGCATTACCGAACCGATCGTTCCTCTAAATGCATCGGGGAACCAGCGTGTTGTGACGGGATAAGGCGTCCATCCATCGGTTGGCACCACCTGAGAATTAACTTCCACGGTATCAACGCGTCCAACCGGATAGTCGTAAAGCAGTCCAAGAGTGCCTCGGATCGATCCTAGATCTCCATCGATGCGGAACTCCGCACGATTATCGCCACCGCGATTGATGTGGTTGGCATGCACTAACGCAGTGACGCCTTCGTCATAAGCGTAGGTACTTATTGTGCGAGTCTCGCCTACGGGGTATTGGCCGTGAGTACGACCGGCAACGCAAAAAACGGTATTGGGCTCACCTAAGAACCAACGAATTACGTCGTGGTAGTGAATGGAGTGGAGCATAATCTCCAAGCGCTCTAAATCCTTAGCCCAAGGCCACATCTCCCACGGGGTAACTAGATTGACCTCGATCGTCACATTGGTAACTTTGCCAACCCAACCGAGCTCCACCATTCTGTATGCCGCCGCCATACCCTCCTCAAAACGAAGTTGGTGGTTAACGGCGGCGATAATTCCATTATCGGCTACCGCTTGGGCCATCTTCACTCCATCGGCAACGGTCGTGGCCATGGGCTTCTGCGCCAATATATGTTTCTTTGCCGCAGCAACTTGATAGAAGATGGCGGGCTGGAGGGAAGCGGGCACCGCGATATCAACAATAATCGACCTAGGATCTGCCAATAACTCTTCAAGTGAACTGTAGACCTTAGGAATCCTGTGGCGACCAGCGACATCCTTAGCCTTTGCCTGATCAACATCAAAGATACCGACAACTTCAACTCCTGCGATTTTATATGCAGGTAGGTGAGCGCCGTCTACGATTCCACCGGCACCAATGATTGCAATCGGAACCTTATGCGCTTCTGCAATCTCAAAATTGCAGAATTCTGAAACATCTTTAAATAAATCGATCATGGTTGTACCTGATTCTCTTGCTGCGAGGTGCGATAGAGCACAGTCTGCAGATGTTCGGTATATAGAACTAACTCCTCATTGTCGGCACGAAAGACTTCGTAACTAACGCGGATAAGTCCCATGTTCTCGTACTTGGGAACCTTTTCAATCAAAGTACGCATGGCGTAAATCGTGTCACCGATAAAAACTGGCTTGATAAAACGCAATCTGTCATACCCATATGAGAAAGTATTTACATTGTTGTGTGCGAAGAGTCCCATCCCATACCCGAAGACAAGCGCTCCAGGTACGATGCGCTTTCCAAAGAGTCCTTCTTCTCGCGCCCACTTATCGTCAGCAACATATGGGTGGAGATCAACCAGAAGTGAACTAAAGAGCATTACCTCCCCTTCAGAGATCGTTCTTCTGATGGAGCGATCAACCTCACCCACTTGATAATCCTCATATAACTTCACATCTTGGTTCCATACCGGAACCCGATATCTAGCGGTTGGATCTGGATTTGGATTTTGCATTACTCCCCCTTGAGCAACTCTTCTCTAATTTTCTCGGTATCTTCACCGACATGTGGCGCACCTTTACTACTTTTAAGTGGGCGGCCATCAATCCGAAGCGGTGACCTGGTTGTGGAAATCGAAATTTCGGCACTACCATCGATTGAATGTCTTGTGGTCGCTTGCATCATGTCGAGCTCTTTGAAACCTTCGTGGTTCACAAGTTCAGGAAGAGTTAGGACAGGTGCGCACCAAACATCGGCACCGTCAAGAATTTCCAGCCAATGCTCCGTTGAATTAGTAGCGAGTTTCTCCGTCAAGATCCTCATAATCTCTTCTTGATGGGACCACCAGGTATCAGGATCGGCGTATCCGCTGAAATCAATGCTTAGTAATTCACCAATTTTTGGAATCGGATTCATCGCGATTGCAATGTATCCATTGCTCGTTGCATATAAACCATAAGGAGCAGGCAAGAATGCATGTGCAGAGTTCTTAGCACCGCGATTTACGACGACTTCTTGATCGAACATATGAGCGCTCAGCAATTCAAATTGCAGATCTAACATTGACTCGATCAAACTCGATTCCACGTGTCCACCGACACCGGTGCGCTCTCGACGAAGCAGAAGCGCCGTGACTCCTTGAGCGATATGCGCTGAGGTGAAGATATCCGCAACTGCAATTCCTACCGGAATAGGTGGCATATCTTTAGAGCCGTTGAGCCAGGGAAATCCCGAGATCGACTGCGCCAACAAATCCTGACCGGGACGGTCTTTCCATGGACCTGTTGCACCATAACCGGAGGCACTCGCATAGATGATTCCAGGATTTACCTTCTTCACATCCTCATAACCAAAACCCAGACGCTCGATTACTCCTGGACGAAAGTTTTGAATGATGACATCCGCCTGTTTGATCAGCTCCCAGACCTCGGCCTTATCGTCAGCGCTCTTCAAGTCAGCGGCGAAGCTCTCTTTATTGCGGTTCATGATGTGGAAGGAGAGGGTGTCCCCGTCGCTCTCCAGACCTGCGAAGGCCAGAGTCCGGCCGATATCTCCAGAGCCAGGCCGTTCAATTTTGATAACCCGTGCACCTAGATCTGCCAAGCGCATAGCCGCAACAGGTCCCGCTAAAAATTGCGAGAAATCAAGAACCAAGATCCCATCGAGGGGTAGTTCTGGCCGGGGCTGGCGGGTAATCACATTATCTCCTTATAAGTAGTTGGTTAGTCGACGTGAAAGATCTCGGGAATGTCAGACCACCACTCACCAGGCTTGCGATCTTCGACCGGTGTCTGAAGTGGCTTACAGATATCCCACCAACGTTGGGTGGTTGGATCCTCAGCCATCTTCGCCATATCCGCCGCAAAGTCATCGCCTACATACTCGAAATACGAGAAGAGAATCTCACCGTATCGATAGATCGAGTAATTACGGATATTGCTCTGATAGATCTGCTTAAGAACATCCGGCCAGACAGCGGCATGTAACCGCTCATACTCTTCTCGATGCTCTGGCTTCATTCCAATTACTGATGCGAAACGTTGCATGGTTTATCCCTTCAATCCATAGACTTCAATTGCGGTCTTGCTCTTAATCCACTCTTGATCTTTCTCACTGTAGTTTGCAAGCGCTGCTACCTGAGCCTTCCAAACCTCGACATAGTTATCCATCAAAGTGATAACTGGCCAATCCCCGCCCATCAAAATGCGATGCGCTCCAAAGCTCCGCACCATATGATCGACGAACGGTTGCCAATCAGCGACGGTCCATCCCGCAGCCGATGCAGTATTTAGTCCAGAGAACTTTCCATAGACATTGGAGAACTGACCTAGCTCTGACATCTGCCCAGCCCACGGTTCCATAACTTTCCCAGCAATATTGGGTTTTCCAAAGTGATCGATAACGATCTTAAGTTTTGGGAATTTCTTGGCGAGAATAGCGACATTGGCAAGATGTGCCTCGTTAACCGCGACGTAGTCAAAAGCGAGTCCACTCTCTTCCACGATTGCCAAGGTATCTAACACCGAGGGACGCAGTATCCATTTGTCATCTGATTCATATTTCTTATCCGCATAGTTGTGCGTCAGATTGCGAACACCTTTGAAATAATCGTCTTTAGAGAAGATTTTAAGCGCTCGAGCCGCTTCAGCTGTTCTATCTAGTGGAATGAAACCAACGACTCCGCGAACAAATTTATATTTATGAGCGACATCGAGCATATAGAAGGTATCTTCATAAGTATCCGCCGCTTGCACGAGGACACTGCCGGTAACACCTGATCGTCCAATCTCAGGTTCGAGTCTCTCGGGAGTGAAGTCATCGTAGATAACGCCATATGAAGGTTCGATCCAGTCATAGGCACGTTCGCTCATCACCCACAGGTGCTGGTGCGAATCAATTAGTTCGTGACTGCTCATAGTGTGTTACCCCTTCTCTAGAGTAGATGGTGCTTATCCCATGCTTCGCGGACGGTACTGCCCGCTTTTAAATCAGCTAATACGTGGTTCTCACCTTGCGCTCTAGCATTAGCTGCCGTAAAGACTTGATCGATGGCGAAAGATGGGACAACGACCACACCGTCAATATCGGCGATGATGAAATCACCAGGCGCTACAGCGACTCCACCACAGACCACATCTGCGCGTACTTTGCGCACCCGCATTCGACCCTTGTAGTCGTAGGGAAGAGTTCCTACTCCAAAGGCGCTAAAGCCAACCTCAAAAATCTCATTCACATCGCGCAAAGGTCCATCACAGACAACCCCCGTTGCACCTCGGCGAAGTGCTGCAGTTGAAAATAATTCACCCCAGAATGCCGATCTGTTGCTCTGACCGGTTGCAACAACGGCAACTTCTCCTGCTTGAAGCGAATCCAGATATTCAATCGCAGGTCCGTAGGGATCATTAGGGTCAAACTCTTCAGATGGTTCAAACTCAATAGTCGCGGCATACCCCATCACCTTCATGCCACGTTCTAGAGGTCTAATCTCTTTACTCATTACATTATTGCGGATTCCAATTAAGTCTAACGAATCAGAGATCATCGCCGAGCGGATGGATGGATGTAATGAAATCGCACTCATGATTTATCCACTAAATAGATATGTGTAAATGCCATAACCGTTTCGTCATTCTGATTCTTCACCACGACGTTCTCGTCGATAAATCCATATTTTTCCGGGTTCTTAATGTGTTCGCGCTGCGCCACAATTTCGGAGTGAGCTTGGATGGAGTCGTCGATATAGACCGGGGCAATAAAACGTACTCTGTCATATCCATAACTCATTGCTGCCTCATTAATTTCATCGGCTAGGGAACCAACAGCGACCGAGAGCACAAGCGTTCCATGAGCCATTCTCTTCTTGAATGGTTGAGTTGCACACCACTCAGCGTCCATATGGTGCGGGTAGAAATCACCAGTCTCTTTAGCATGAATCAAAATATCGTCGGCGGTTATTGTGCGAGTGGGTCCAACCCGCTTGCTCCCAATGACAAATTCACTCCACACCTGTCTCATACCGACTCCTTGATATGGATGGCATAAGTATTCTCAATCGCATCTAGATCATTGCTAGAAAAGTTCTTTTCAGTTAGCACCCTATGAATGATCTGCGATGAGGCAAATTGAACCTCCGGCCAACCAAAGATCCGCGGGCGCACCCATGCTCTCTCTAAAGTGCGCAGGGTATTAATGAAGAAGTTATTGGTGAACTGATTGGCGTGAGCGCTCTTCCAGGCGGCTAAATTCCCTGGTTGTCCACCGGCTTGCATGTAAGCAGTCGACTGAATATCCGGCGAGGAGAGCAAGAGGGCAATCCGCGCGGCAAGTTGCGGATCCTTTGACTTACTAGAAACTGCGATACCGGCGCCACCCAATTGAGAGCCAGCGGCTTGGCCATCAAAGGAGGGGACGTCGTCATAAAACAGAATGTTGTCGCGGAAGCCCTGACGAGAGTAATTGCTATACCCATACATACAAACTCCATAGGTATAACGTTCATCGCGCGCCAAGATTTCTGCAATATCAATGGGGTTGCTGGTCAAACAGAAATCTGGAACTTTGGCGGAGAGTTCAATCATGAAGCCAAGTACTTCCGCGGCCACATCTTTATTCATAAATGAGCGATCGTTCGTTAATGGCGCCTCGCGTTGCGCCATTAACGTTGCGAACGTACTGAAAGCATCGACAGGTTTCTGCGCCCAAAGCACAGTTCCCGCTTCTGCAAAATCCAGGACCTCATCCCAATAAATAGGTGCCCGATCGGCTTTATCTGGCCTAAAGGCGGAGGCTTGAGCTGCTGTATCTATTGCTAACGCCCATTGGCTACCCCGATATTGATAGCTGGAGTGAGATTGGCCAACAGAAGTCTTCCTCAACATAGCTAGCTCTTCTTGAGTAAGTAGCTGATCGAATGCGATCACCGCTTCCGCATGAACCGCATCGGGAACATGAGGGTGGTCGATAATCATCAGGTCATACTCGTTATAAAACTCAACGATCGGCTGGTCCCCAAAAGCTAAAAGTGACCTGGCATCCCAATCCACGCTTACGCCTATCTCATCCAACAAAAGTTGATTTGAGTTCACGACGGAGTCCAGACCTCTTGGGTGATCCCAGGTCATTCCCTTGAGGTTTGTTGACATGTTAGCCACGCAAAATCTGGTTAATTGAATCGACTAAGAATGTGCGGGCCGCTATTCCCTCATCGATGACGCTGCCATAGTTAAAGAAGCCATGAATCATTCCAGGGTAATCCTTATAGATAACAGGAACTCCAGCATCTGATAACTTTTTCGCATATAGCACGCCGTCATCATGCAATACGTCGTACTCAGCGGTGAAGAGTATTGCAGGTGCTAACCCTTCAAAATTGGTAGCGTTAAGCGGAACTGCGTAAGGGTCATTGAAATCCTGCGAACCGTTGAGATACAACTCCCACAACCACTGCATGTTGCTGCGGGTTAAGCCATAGTCATCGGCATTATCTAGATACGACTTAGTTTCAAAGTCGAGACCATTGCAAGGATAAATAAGCATCTGATATGCCAATGGATGCTGATTAACGTCGCGAGCCTTGTGAGCCACTCCAGAGGCGAGGTTTCCACCTGCACTATCTCCGCCGATACCAATTTTATTGGTATCAACGTTAAATTCTGCGGCATGCTCATGCAACCAGACAAAAGCGGTATAACAATCATCAAATGGAATCGGATACTTGTGTTCTGGGGCTTTCTGGTAATTAATGGAAACAATCACGGAATTGGTGCGGGCAGCTAAATCTTGTAGTTGAGCATCATATTTATTGATGTAATTAAAGGCCCAACCACCACCGTGGAAATATGCCATTCCATTAAAAGGTCCAGTGCCTGGCGGCTGATAGATATTTGCGACAACATCCGCCGTGGGAGTTGTGATGAAGCGCGTAGAAATTTTGACATCATCACGGAGCGGTCCAGAAAATTCTCGTGGCGTATGGCCAATAAGCCGTGCTCCATGTGGTCCAAGCTCAGGCATAGGTGGCAAGTTCTCCTTAGCTGCCTCAGCTAAAAAGAAAGCGCATTGTGGATGCAGAGACATTAGAGATCCTGCTTTCTATATTTTGCAATGAGTTCATCTACGACTTCCCAAGCCTCCGCCGGGACCTCACGATCAAAATTCTCAATATTTTGATTGAGTGAGGCGGCGCTGCGACAACCAACAACTACGCACGCAACCGCCTCGTGGCGAATTGGGAATTGGATCGCCGCTTGTTTCAAAGTGACGCCAAATTGTTGCAGCTCACTCTGGAATTCCAGTGCCCGAGCCACGATCTTGGCGGGTGCGGGTTCGTAAAAGTAGTGTGAATCGGGTGATGGATGGGCCAAAACGCCTGAGTTAAATACTCCAACAGAGACTATTGAGACTCCCTTTTTGAGGGCAGCTGGGAAAAGTTCATCCGCAGCGCTTTGATCAAGCAAGGTATAGCGTCCTGCGTTCATGACAACATCGATATCAGTCTCGTTCACCATTCGTGTTGGTATCTCGTTGTAATTCATTCCAATACCAATAGATTTAACTAAACCCTCTGAACGCAACTTCTCTAAGGCCGGATAGGCAAATTTGATTGCCTCTTCAGGGTAATCGTCGGGGTCGTGGATATAGACAATATCTATTGACTCCAGCCCCATACGCTCCAGGCTCTCTTCGAAGGAGCGACGAATCCCAGACTCCGAATAATCATTGAGTCGCTCTACAGAGTTATCAGCATCGAGAAAGAATGAATCATCTTCTTTATCTGTTGGAACAAGTAAGCGACCGACTTTAGATGAAAGAACCCAACTATCACGTGGATAGTGAGCGAGATACCGACCTAGCCTCTTCTCCGAAACACCTTTTCCATAGTGTGGAGCGGTATCAAAGTAATGAATTCCGCGATCTATCGCGGCATCGATGAGCGCTTGACCTTCTTCATCGGCAACAGATGAGAAGAGACCTCCAAGTTGGGCCGTTCCAAGACCGAGTCTTGATACAACCGCTCCACCCTTAAGTTTGGTTAACTCATCATGCTTCATGCCGTTGCCTTTTCATCGTGCGTCATTAGCCTTCTATTTAATACCGCTGCTCGCCCGGCTTCAAGCCTTGCAATGGGAACCCTGTACGGTGAGCAGGAGACATAATCCAAACCGAGTTGATGGAAGAAGTGAATACTTTGTGGATCTCCTCCGTGTTCACCACAGACACCGAGTTTGAGATTGGGTTTAACTGCCTTTACCTCTTCATAGGCAATTCGCAGTAGTAATCCAACTCCATCTTGATCCAACGATTCAAAGGGGCTAAAAGGTAGGAGTTCCAGATCCAAATAACGAGGTAGAAAACTATGTTCTACGTCGTCCCGGCTAAAGGCCCATGTCAATTGAGTTAGATCATTTGTCCCGAATGAGAAGAAGTTGGAGTAGTCAGCTAGCTTGGCAGCGGTAATTGCTGCGCGAGGAGTTTCGAGCATGCTTCCGATTGGAATATCGATCTTCACATCCAACTTCTCAAGCATCGAGTGAATCTCTGCCTCAAGGACTCCGCGGAAATAGAGCAACTCTCGCTGGCTAGCAACCAATGGGATCATGATCTCGGGCTTGACTGAAATCCCGGCTCGACGCAGATCTGCCGCCGCCCGAGTCACTGCACGTACCTGCATAATAAATAGTTCAGGAATTAGCACGCCAAGTCGAACTCCACGTAGACCCATCATGGGGTTGGCCTCGTGGAGTCGATTGACTGCCGCTAACAGCGCTCTTTCGTGCGCGCTGACCTCAAGACCCTGCGCATCTTTATTAGCAATTCTTAGTGACAACTCCGTCTTGTCGGATAAGAACTCATGCAGGGGAGGATCTAAGAGTCGGATCGTGACCGGCAGACCTTCCATCGCCCGATAAATCCCGACGAAATCTTGATACTGCAACTCTTCCATCTCTCGCAGAATCTCCGTGCGAACTTGAGTGGACTCAGCCAAGATCAGACTTTCTACCAGAATTCGGCGCTCCCCTAGGAACATATGTTCGGTTCGAACAAGTCCAACGCCTTCGGCACCAAAGTTCCGCGCAAGTTCACTGTCAGCCGCGGTATCTGCATTAGCGCGGACCTCTAAACGACGTACCAAATCTGCTCGCGTCAAGAATCTTTCAATTGCGCGAATCAATGGAGTAAATTTTTGTGGGAGCACTGAATTCTGCAGATACTGGCTTACCGATGATTCAACGACCTGCATCTGTCCCAGGTAGATCGCTCCAGAGGCACCATCGATTGAAATTAAATCGCCTGCCTTAACTACTCGGCCTTGCACTGTGAATTGTTGTGCAGCGAGATCAACTTTTATCTCCTCTGCCCCACAAATAGCTACTCGACCCATTCCACGCGCCACGACAGCAGCGTGCGACGTCTTGCCACCGCGCGAAGTCAAAATTCCCTGCGCAGCAACCATTCCCGGCAGATCTTCTGGAGAGGTTTCACTGCGTACCAGAATTACAGGAACACCCTTCATTGACTCATCGACCGCGCTTTTAGAATCAAAGACCACGCGACCGACAGCTGCTCCGGGTGAGGCAGGAATGCCGGTAGATAGCCGTTCATTCGGCGCAGAGAGATCAAATTGCGGGAACATCAGATTCATCAACTGTTCGCCAGTGACTCGAACCAGGGCTTCGTCAATGGAGATGAGTCCTACATCCACCAAAGTGCTCGCGATTCTGAAAGCCGCCTCTGCGGTTCGCTTTCCAACGCGAGTTTGTAGAATCCAAAGTTTTCCAGATTCGATGGTGAACTCAATGTCGCACATATCGCGATAGTGATTCTCAAGCTTGCCCATAATAATTTTTAACTCTTTATACGCAGTGGGTGCAATCTCAGAGAGGTCCTGCAAGGTCAAGGTGTTGCGTATGCCAGAGACAACATCTTCACCTTGAGCGCACACCAAGTAATCGCCATAGTCTCCGCTCTCACCTGTTGCAGGATTGCGGGTAAAACAGACTCCGGTTCCGGAAGTCTCGCCAAAGTTACCGAAGACCATCATCTGCACATTGACGGCGGTACCGAGTGTGGCAGGAATACGTTCACGACGGCGGTAAAGAGTTGCTCGCTCAGAGTTCCAAGAATTGAATACCGCCTCAACGGTCCGCAGCAACTGTGACTTAGCATCCATGGGGAATGCGCGCGAGGTATCTTCCTCGATCTTCGCAATAAATTGATAGGAGAGTTCTTCAATTTGCTCAGCGGATAACTCTTCCCGCGATGCGAGAGAGTTGTTAACCAAGAATTTTTCGCGGATCTCTTCAAAATGGACTCCAGAGACTCCACACACGATGCGACCGTACATCTCCACAAAGCGTCGGAAGGAATCCCAGGCGAACTTTGGGTCTTTGGATTTTGCGGCAAGTGCCCTGGCTACATCTGGAGAGATACCGACATTAAGTACTGTCTCCATCATCCCCGGCATAGAAAACTTGGCGCCGGAGCGGACGGACACTAAGAGTGGGTTCTTGAGGTCACCAAAGCGGCGTCCCGTTCGGTTTTCAAGTTTGGTAACGGCAAATTCGATGTCGGACTCTAACTGCGGCGAAAGGCTCTTGCGCTCTAGAAAATCTCGACAAGCAGCAGTCGTTATAGTGAATCCATCGGGAACTGGAATCCCAAGAGAGATCATCTCCGAGAGATTTGCCCCTTTGCCACCAAGGAGTTCGCCCATGCTGCGATTTCCCTCGGAAAAGGGAAAGACCAACCGTTCCATGATGAACCTTTCGTAGACGAAGCCTTCTTACTTATTCCTTGATGGAGCCGGCCAACATTCCGCGAATCAGACGCTTCTGTGAGATCAAAAATACGATCATTACAGGAACGGCAACTAAGACACCCGCGAGAGCAATCTCGGGTTTCAAAATTGGGACAGATGTTGCTCCGTTGCCCGGGTTGATTGCAGGTGTCGAGAAGAAGAGCGCACCTAGTCCAACAGGGAGCGTGTAATGCTCTGGAGAAGGAAGCATGATGTACGGCATGAAGTAATTACCCCAGTTACCAACGAAGGCGAAAAAGCCGAGCAACGCAAGGAGTGGGTAACTCAATGGAAAAGCGATCTTCGAATAGAGGCTGAAATCGCTGCAACCATCCAAACGCGCCGATTCATAGATCTCTGGAGGAATGGTGTTGGAGTAATAGATATACGACAGGAAGGCCCCGAACGGGTATAGCGAAGAGATCAAGATAACCGACCAAGGATTGTCGATCAGATTGACCCTGTTCATCTCGATAAAGAGTGGAATAACGAGCGCCACTGGTGGAACCAACATCATGATCAAAGTAGAGATCAAAAATGCCTTCTTAAAACGAATTCGAGAGGCAGAAATTACGAAGCCCGCGAGGGATGCCGTGATGCTCGCAATCAGAACAATCGCCAGGTTATACGTAACTGAGTTGATAACCCAGTGCGCTAAGACGCCACTATTGAAGTCCTGCAGATTCTTCCAAGCTCGGACATAGCCATGGAAACTGGAGAAAGAGAGCGGGTTCTTATAAGAAACCTCTCGATCTGTCTTTGAAGGTGCAAGCACCAGCCAGAGCATTGGGATGACGCTGAAGAGCGCCCAAAAAATTAACCAAGCATTGACCGCGTAATGACCAATCTTGATCTTGCGCTTCTTCTTCCGAGGTTTCTCCGAAGCGACATTGGTCTTCTCTTCAAAATCGATACTCATGCTGCAGCCGCCTCACGTTTTAGCGCTTCTTTTCGCAATTTCTTTGGACTCTTAAAGTTCACATCTTCGAACATATCTGTCTTGAAGATAACAAGTAGAGCACCGATCAAACTCGGAACCAACAACATGAGCGATAGCGCCGACGCCTCACCAAAGTTTCCGTTATCGAACGCAAGGGAATAACTCAATTGATCAAAGGACCATTGCTGGGCAATACCATGGTAGACGCTGGAATTAAGTAGTTGCGGCTCAACGAAGATTTGCAGTCCACCTGCAAAGACCAGCACACCCATATAAATCACGTATTTGCGAATTAATGGAAGCTTAATTTTGGTCGCTAGCTGGAATTGAGAACAACCATCAACGCGAGCGGCTTCTAGAATCTCATGTGAGATGGACTGGAGGGAACCGAATTGAATCAAGATCCATTGTCCGGCTAATGAGAAGAAGGCCATAAAGACCAGGATGTAAGTCAGATTTGAAGTCTTCCAGATCTGGGTAGCTTGGGTAATCCCAAAGAAGTGCATAACACTCTTGAATGGGCTGAGGGTAGGTTCAAGCAATACATACCAGAGCAGAACTGCTACTGAACCCGAGATACAAGCAGGAACGATGTAGGCCAAGCGCACCCATTTCTTCCAAGGCGCAGCATCTACATCTAGCATCAATGACATTGCTAATACGAAAAAGATCATGAGTGGCACAAAGAGCGCCATGAAACCAAGTACGTGCCACATTGCCGGAACAAGCCGGAAATCGTGCAGAACTATTTTAAAGACATGCCATCCGCCATTTGGGTTCGACGGAGACTTGCTGGGCACATTGATGATCGCCATGATCAGAGGCAGAACTCCGAATAAGAAAAGCAATAAAAGATACGGAGAGAGCATCAAAATCATCAACAAGTTCTTGGGCCTGCGTACACGCCTTTGACTCACATTAACTCCTAATTTTAAGAAGCCTCGCAGGACTGGTTAGGTCCTGCGAGGTCTTCATCGAACTGTCTGTTACTTCTTTACTACGGCATACCCAACTTGAGTGGCCGCGTTAGATGTATATGTCGCATATGAATCAATAGCCTTTTGAATGTCCTTCGACTGCGCAATTTCCGTGTCGAATGAAGCACCCCAGGCGCCATTTGCGTCATAACGAACAGGCTTAGTACCGCCCCAGATCAACTGTGCCTGTGTGTTGAATGCAGGAACAATGTTCTGAGCGTAGTAAGGATCCTT
>CAIMNT010000085.1 GCA_903842855.1 uncultured Actinomycetes bacterium | reverse complement strand
TGATCCGGCGCCCACCGAGATCTACACAGGCGAAGACACTCTTTCCCTACACGACGCTCTTCCGATCTCCCAGAGACTGAATCCCAAGGTCGAATTCATACCTCTGCTGCGGGAGTACTGATCTTGGCTGAAGCCGATGAGGTAGATGTAGAAATCCGTCAGCAAGATCTGCGTATCGACGTTTATCGCTCATCCGGGCCAGGCGGCCAATCGGTTAATACAACCGACTCAGCGGTTCGCATTACACATATCCCAACCGGAATCGTGGTCTCCTGTCAGAACGAGAAATCTCAGTTGCAGAACAAAGAGTCTGCGCTGCGAATTTTGCGCGCGCGTATGTTGGCGGCTGCCCAAGAGGAGGCCGATCGGATCGCCTCACTCGAGCGCAATGCCCAGGTTCGTTCTGTAGATCGCTCCGAGCGAATTCGCACCTATAACTTTCCCGAAAATCGCTTGAGCGATCATCGCGTTAATTTCAAAGCCAATAACTTGGATGCAGTACTCAATGGAGAGCTGGATGATGTAATTGCTGCGCTCCTTGAGGCAGATAAGGCAACGAAGTTGGCATCAGGGGACCATTAATTCTGATGGCCAAGGATCTGCTGCGACAAACGAGGGATTATTTTAAGGCGCAAGGTATCCCTGAAGTTGATGCTTCTATCTTGCTTGAACATCTCTTGAAATGTACTCGCACCGAAGTGCAACTGAAGTTATTGCGTATGAGCGATGATGATGTTAACGAGCTTGATCGCGAACTGCGCCGGTTGGTTTTGCGCAGACAAAATGGTGAGCCGGTTCAATACATAACTGGTTCGGCACCATTTCGGTATTTGGAATATCAGGTGGGTCCTGGCGTTCTTATTCCTCGTCCCGAGACGGAATCACTTGTGGCCTTGGTGCTCGAAGAGATCGATCGTAGGAGCCCCGCAAAATCCAAAGTTGTCGATCTAGGTTCAGGCTCGGGATGCATTGCGATTGCGATTGCCTCAGAGCGGTCCGGTACCGAAGTTACCGCTGTTGAGAATTCACTGGAAGCAAACCACTGGCTTGCTAAAAATGTTGCCGCGCTCGCTCCGCGGGTTCGCCTCGTGGCAGGCGGAGTTGTTGATGCCTGTCGAGGTGAGAGATTTGAGATCGTTGTGGCAAATCCTCCCTATATTCCGAGCGGCGAGAACTTGCCGGCAGAGGTTCGTAAAGAGCCAGCTAGCGCACTCTTTGGAGGAGATTCCACGGGGATGGCCGCTCCAGTCCAATTTATAGCTGCGGCGGAGCGCTTATTAGTGAGTGGTGGATTCTTGGCTCTGGAACATCACGAGAGTCAGGCAGCCGCAATCTCCAAAGTCTTAGGACCAAAGTTCGGTGAAGTTAATCTGGTAAAGGATCTAACCGGACGTCCTCGCTTCACTACCGCTCGCAAGCGCTAGCGCGCAGTTACATATGTTGGTCGTTGGCCAACTCTCTGAAAGACGCATTGCAAGAGTTGCAGATTGCCGGCACGGAAGCCTGCCGCCGATGAAAGCAAGTAGTAATCCCACATACGCCGAAAACGTTCATCGTATTGTGGAATCTCAGACCACTTACCTGCAATATTGCGTTGCCACTCTAAGAGAGTGCGATCGTAATCAGGTCCAAAGTTGTGGACATCTTCAATGACAAAGACGTTTTCGACCGCTCCTGCAATCTGCGCTAGCGAAGGCAGAACCCCACCAGGGAAGATATACCGATCGAAGAATGGATCAGTAACTTGCTTTGATAAGTTCGAAGAGATTGTGTGGTGCAACATTCGGCCATCGCGAGTAAGTAACTCATCGCACTTCTGAAAGAAGGTCTTGTAATTCTTAGGGCCGACATGCTCCATCATTCCGATAGAGACGATGCGATCGAATTGTCCTTGGAGGTCTCGGTAGTCCTGCTGAATAAATTTGATACCCAGTCCTTCAGATCTCTCTCGTGCTAAATTAATTTGATTATCGGCTGGGGAAATTCCAGTTGCTTCAACGCCATAATTTTTAACCGCGTAGCGCAGGAATCCACCCCAGCCGCTACCTATATCGAGTAGTCGCATTCCAGGCTGTAACTCCAACTTACGGCAGATCAGGTCAAATTTGGCTAGCTGCGCCTGTCCCAGGCTCTCGGCCTTAGCCCAGTAGGCACATGAGTAGACCATCTCTTCATCCAACATTCTGGAGTACAAGTCATTGCCGATGTTGTAATGATGCTTCGCATTTTCGGCGGCTCGCCTCTTCGTCTGGTTATTAAGAAAGTA
>CAIMNT010000084.1 GCA_903842855.1 uncultured Actinomycetes bacterium | reverse complement strand
CTACGGGGGCGGCTAGAAATCTAAGCGTACTTGAGGCCTGAAAAAACGCATAACTGACTTCTTATCTATAAGAAGGTATGCAAAAGGTATGCATTTCTGGCCGTATTCGTTGGAAGTCCGTTTCTTAGTCAGCGTGAGCTGTATGAGAAGAGGGAACACAAATGACAGAAGTTACTCGTCGTAAATCAAATGGATTTGGACATACATACAAGGTTGGAAATTCATGGAAAACTGTCATTCGATACCAAGGTCGAGTTATTACTGCAAACTCCCCTATTAAGGCTGAGTCTCGAAGACGCGCTCGTGAAAAATATGAAATTGCTATCTCGGGTGGTAAGAAAGTGCTACCTACTAATAAAAAAATAACCGTCGCAACGTATTTTATTAATTGGCTAGATAACGAACATCGTGAGTCAATCGCACCAACTACTTATCGGAGGTATTCATCTTTGATGAATATCCATATCGTTCCTGCGATAGGCAAGATACAACTCACTGCTCTAACAAGAAATGACCTGTCAAAGGTTCTCTCGAAGATGTCTGCAAATGGACAATCAACTCGGTCACAGCAACAAGCTCGAGCCGTTCTTATGTTGGTATGCCGTGAAGCGTTTGAGTCAGGAGTACTCAATCAAAATCCATCGCTTGGACTTCGAAGTATTAAGGTGCAAACTTCTTCCGTAGCTCCACTAACAATTGTGGAGGTAAAGAGGTTGCTGGCAACATTTATAGGAACTGAACTAGGTGCTCGTCTTCATATAGCCCTGGTGTGTGGATTAAGGCAAGGTGAGGCTCTCGGACTGCGATGGAGCGACATAGACCTCACTCAGCGCACTTTGAACGTAAGGCAACAACTCATCGTCTTAGGTGGTCAAACTTTCTTCGCACCTCTAAAGACATCGCGCTCTCAGAGAACAATTATCCTTACTGAAGAAACAATCAGAGCACTAGAAGTGCATAGGGAGAAGCAGGAGGGTCGTCCTTTGCTTGTTTTTCCGAAAAAAAATGGAAAACCGCTTTCTCCCCACACCGATTACGCAAATTGGAAACGTGCCTTACAACTGTGTGGAATCGCACCAAAGCGCCTTCATGACGCTCGACATACTGCTGCAACACTCATGTATAGCCAAGGTATAGGAATAGAAGTCATCAGTCGGACTCTAGGTCATTCAACGAGTGCGATTACTTCAAAGCTATATGTGCATTCTGCGGAAGAACCAATTAGAAAAGCGGCGGAAGTAATCAATCAACTTCTAAAATAATTGACAATTTGCAATATAGATTAAACATTATTTAAATCAAACTAATAATGATATGGACAATACTTGACAACTTTCGAGTTGCTATTAGTCATATGGGACCCACTAAGTTTCAGAACTCGGAGATATCCGAAAAATGACACAACTATTGTGCATCTTTTAGTGGAAAGAAGTGCTAATGAATAACAATGGCTCTAATAATGTTTTAGACGAAGTAATTTCTCTTAGTAAAATAGATTGGAAACTGTTTCCATGTTGCTATATTGAAAATAGTAAATGTAGTTGTGGACAGTCTCATGAAGGAAATACATCAGCAGGAAAGCACCCATTGATTTCGCATTGGCATGAAACAGCAACTAGTGATTTGACTCAGCTAAAAGAGTGGTTTAATAAAATTCAAGCACCCAATATCGGTATTCACTGCAAAGCGAGTGGTCTGATTGTCTTAGATATCGACCCACGAAATGGTGGAGATGAGTCTTTTGCGAAGCTAGAAAACTTACTTGCGGGTGAGATTCCAATTACGGCAATAGCTTTAACTGGTGAGTATCAAGTAAAAGGTAAAAAGGTCCGTGGGCGTCATATCTATTTCAAAGACTGCGATGCTGATTTCGTCAAGAACCTTGATAAATTTGACTTGCCTGGCATCGATATAAAACACAATGGATATGTGATTGCTCCTACCTCAAGTCACTTGAGTGGCGTTAAGTACGAGTGGGTAGATGGAATGAACCCATCAGAGATTGGTGTTTCACCACTATCTCCAGAGCTCAAAAATATAATCTGTAAAAAGAGCGGTACAAATACATCGAGTAAAGAAAATCATGCACGTATTCAGACTGATGTAATTGTTGATGCTACCCCGGCGGCTTTGCGCGAACTTGAACGCCAAGTTCAACGAATCACTTCAAATTCAAAGCAAGGTAATCGTAATAATTCTTTGAATGAGGCTGCCTTTATTCTTGGTCAATATGTCGGTGGAGGGCAGATTGGTTTTATAGAGGCTCAGGATGCATTAATCAATGCCGCTCGAATCGCATTCAGTGGAGACAATGCTGAAGAGGAGATACAACTTGTACTTCGCGCTGATGGTGGTGGATTCCAAGCGGGTGCATCCACTCCCATCTATCCACTCCAGTTTGGAAAAGAACAATTCAAAGTTTCTTGGATACTGGATGGAGTCAAGGATGACGAAGTTCTGAAATTTTTCGGAAAAGTTAACTTAAAAGAATTATGGTTGGACGAAACTGTTGAAACTTGGTTAGTGCCAGATTTCATTTGCGAGATGCGTGGTCATGTTATTTATGCAGAACCAGGAATTGGAAAATCACTTATAGTTCGAGAAGTATGTGCTTGCCTTGCCTCTGGTAAAGGAGTCTTCGGGCAATCCAAGAGAGAACCAATGTCAATTCTCTATATTGACCATGAAAATATTCCTACAACAGACATCCGACGAAGCTTGATTGACATGGGATTCAATGCCGAGGAGCTTGAAGAACATTTTCACTTATTATCCTTTCCTGATTTTGCGCCATTTGACGTACCCCAAGGTGGTGCTGAACTGATGAAAGTAGTCAGCATTCTCAAACCAAAGTTGGTAGTAATGGACACCGCAAGTCGCACTGTTCAAGGTAAAGAAAACGATAACAACACATGGTTAGATTTCTACAACTACACAGGAAAGCTACTCAAGGCAGCTGGAATCGCGTATATCCGAATTGACCATACAGGTAAGAATGCTGATGCAGGACAACGTGGAGGCTCTGCCAAGAAGGGCGATGTTGACCTTGTTTGGTATCTAAAAGAAATTAAGAAGGAAACGGTCTTTCTTTTCGAAAACCAAAAACATCGTGTCCCGATTGAAAAGTTACAGTTTGCGGTCAAGCGTGAATTATTGCCTCTTCGTCATTCATTGGAGGACGCCCTCGATTGGCGCGCACTTGCAAATTCATTCGCAAAGCACGAACTAGCCACAGAGATAATTGGAGAGTTTTTAGAAAAGAATCCAAGCCATCCTCGAGGAATAGCCAAACTCTATGCTGCGATAAAGGAGCAACTTTTAGCAAACGGAATTAGCAAGCGCCAATTTGAATCCGCACAGAAGGAACTATTTAATCCATCTTCAGAGAACGATTCCTTGAATCAATGATTCAAACTACCCTCTTGATTCAGGTGGTTCATTTGATTGGACAATGTTTACTAAATCACCTGTCCCCATCTTTATTAGATGGGACAGTGATTCGTAACAGTCTTATTCACGGGGGGCATTTTCGTGGCTGAAGCAGATAAGGAGACCACACCTTTCTGCCTAGGCTGTGGGGATTGGATTGAAACGCTAGATGAATTGAATGTCTCACCTTGGCAATACTGCGAATGGTGCACGCCTAAGAAGCCAGCAAAAATCAGAATTACGAAAAAGAGTAGAAAGTAACCAACGTGCCATCAGCAAGATTAGTTGATTATTCAAAACCTCATTTTTCTAAATTGAATCTATTTACATAAGGGGCCGTTCAAAATTGACGAAAAAAGCCCGTTTAAATTGCTTCTGAGAATGCAGAGAAAAGGTCCTTTCTCTGGCCAACTCAAAATCCCTGTTAGCTAATCTCTATGAATGCTGGTCTTTTTGATAGCGGGCCTTCATAATCTACTTATGAACCCAGTTGAAATCCTTGAAGAACGTTCCCATGGAAAAGCCTCTGAAGTTTATATGAATGTGAAATTCACCTATGGGAGCGACGTATATGACTGGGATGTCCCGATTGTGTATAGGCGGACAGGATTAGATTTATCTGAGAAGTCCAAAGAAGAGATTAAGGCGTATCTAAATCAAGTGTACGAAATGTGCAATCCAAAGAATTGGGTAGCCTATCGCTCTGAACAAAAAGCCTACTGGGCCACTAAATCTGCCGCGGTAACGAAACCCTTCTTTGATGTACTGGTGAGCGATTTTGATTGGAAATCGGCTGAGGGACCTGCGCGAAAAACGCTAGACACTCCTGACCTCT
>CAIMNT010000083.1 GCA_903842855.1 uncultured Actinomycetes bacterium | reverse complement strand
TTAGGAGGATTCCGTTTCGTCCGTGAAGCTGAGATTCTTGGCTGGTGGGCGGATTTCTATTGCGCAGCGGGTCGACTGATAGTCGAAGTCGATGGGAAGGAACATAGAGATCGTTACAGCGAAGATAATCAACGAGATGAAGTGATGCGTGCAAATCGATATCGCGTGATGCGGATTAGCGCTTGGCTTGTTTTCAATGATTTAGATCAAGTTATTCAGCAAATCAAAATTGCACTCAACCAAGACTGGATTAAGCAGAGGCGTGATCGGATGCTGAATGAATCCGTTCTTGCATTAGAAACCTTAGGTCTTGGCCAGGAGTACGAAGAGAGAGACATAGATGCCCCTCCAACTCAAAGTCCGGTTCCGGTGAAGAGGCCCGTCTATTGCAGAAAATGCAAATCTCGTTTTATTATCGATATTTACGATCCTTTGTCGGAATGCAGGTATTGCTTTACGCCGAAAGCCCTTCTTCCCATTTGCTGGGGTTGTAAGCGTTACGTGAAGACGGTTGCCTCTGACCAACACTGGGTTTGCAGCGTCTGCAGTGATATTCGAGAGATTGCTTGGAACTCCGCGGGGAGGGGAGAAACTCCATTTGGTGATATTCGAGATCGGGTCGGAGGGGCTTTTAAGATCAACTGATAGCAAAGTTGATTGAATGTACCAAGCCGAAGTCAAATCCTTGATAAGTCAGTTACCCGATTCGGCGGAGTCCTCCGATACCAAAGGTTAAAATTGAATCGGACGGGCTCAAATTTTCCAATGGCTCTCAAACCGGAGCAAACTTGACTCGGAATTCCTCCCTGTTTGCTGGATCGAGGCTCCACCAGTCAGAGCAGACCTATTCTTCCAGGCAAGCTGAGAAGAGAAGGTGGTCAATGACACTACCCACCGGTATGGTTGGACTGTGAAGAAATTTAAATTCATTGACCTTTTTGCCGGGATCGGTGGATTCCATGCTGCACTGGCGGCGATGGGCGGCGAATGCGTATATGCAGTCGAGATCGACAAAGTTGCTGCAGCGGTCTATGAACGCAATTGGGGCATGAACCCACTTGGCGATATTACGGAAGTTGCAAACGATTTCTTGGTAAATGTCCCAGACCACGATGTGCTGTGTGCAGGATTTCCATGTCAACCGTTTTCAAAGAGCGGCGCTCAAAAGGGGATGGATGAAACTCGTGGCACGCTCTATTGGAATATTTTGAGAATTATTCAGGAACGAAAGCCGGCAATAGTACTTTTAGAAAACGTAAGAAATCTAGCGGGTCCTCGTCATCGCCATGAGTGGCAGATTATCATTGAGACCCTTAGATCCGAGGGTTACAGAGTGTCGGAGACGCCCGCGATTTTCTCACCGCATCTTCTCCCTCCGGATCTTGGAGGGCGTCCACAAGTGAGAGAGCGCGTGTTTATTACGGCCACGCGTCTACCTGATGGAAATTCATATGAAAAAGAATGTGATCCAGTCGCTTCAAACTCTCCGATTGACGGATGGGATCCAACGACTTGGCATTTAGAAACAGATCTCCCGCTTGAAGAAGATGCGACTACGAAGGATTGTGGACTTAGCGAAGCCGAAACTCTTTGGGTCGACGCATGGGATGAATTCGTAAGGATGATGTGGGAAGAACGCGAAGGGCGTCGACTCCCTGGCTTTCCGCTATGGGCTGATGAATGGGTTCACAGAAAAGCCTTGGACCATGAACGACTTGCCATAGAGCCAAAGTGGAAAGCTAATTATTTGGTGAAGAACTCTGAGTT
>CAIMNT010000082.1 GCA_903842855.1 uncultured Actinomycetes bacterium | reverse complement strand
GGCCAGGAAGTAATAATTGAGGGGGGACAGTGCTAAGCCTTTGCTTGTAATTTCAATAGATATATCAGGACGAGCAATCCTTCGAAGCGCTGCAGCACACTTGTTATTTGTAATCGCCTCATCCTTTAAGGCAAATAATCTAATTTCTCTAATTTCGTTTAGGATTGGAGATATCAATTCTTTAATCTTGCTTGGGCTGTTTTCGAATAGATTCTCAAATTTTTCAATGCCTTCGGATAAGTTGGGACTCTCCTGCCTATTTGACTCTAAAATGAAACGTCCATCGCCCACAAGCGAACCTAGATATTTACGAGCGGAAGTAGCGAGAGTTTCCGGTCTGTCGTATTTTTTAGCGAGTAAGGTCTGGGCAAGATCAAAATTCAATCTAGAAGCCAAAGGCCAGTCCTTTTCAGCAAATGCCTTCTGCGATTCTGAAATTAGTTCAAGGACTTTGCCAGCTTGGTTTTTCATTTAATCTCGCTCTGTCCAAGAACCAGCGAGCGATATTCATTGGGGCAGACAATAATTAATCGATCCCTTGCTCGGCTCATACCAACATAAAGTACATCCTTTGGATTCTTTTCTTCGTGGAATCCATCTATCGCCAGCACAACTGCCGATTTTTCTAAACCCTTAAACCCACTCACCGTGGCATAGAACTCAGAATCTGCCTGCCAGAACTCCTTCCAATACGCTTCGATATCATTCGCCTTTAATTTATGAACTGGGTGCTGGTGTTTGGTTGTGAGTAGCGCAATCTCGCTTGGTATCCAACGTTCTTCGTCAGTCAACTTCGCTAAAGCATCGCTTGCTGCATCCACCACTTCATCGACAGTTTCAACAAAAATATACTCAATCTCATAACTTTGCGGTCCACGCATGATAATTTGACCATCAACAAATTTCCCAACGGCTTCGGCAATTTGTTGGCTATTGCGTAAGTTTTCAGCCAAATTCACCACAAAAAAATTGCCCTTAGGAACGCCACGCTTACCGAAAACTGACTGCTTTGGATCACCAAATATTGCTAATCTTCCTGCTTCGGGATTCTTTAGCGTGAGATTCAATATCTCCCACCAAGAATCATGGAAGTCCTGGGCTTCATCAACGATCCATGCGTCAAACTTTCTTATCTCAGGAAGATTTCTTGCAGCCGTAATCATTTCTTCATCAAATTTCTTTGGATTTTGCTCGTAAACAGATTGCATAGGGGCACTTTGTCCCGCTTGCTTCATGAAATTGTGAAATGTTCCAACCCAGTGAGCCTTACGTTTAGCGCCTAGTTCGGTATTTTTCCGCTGCATATAACTTTCGAGCCCTCGGTTGAAGGTCATAATTCCAACTTTCAATCCTTGGTCTGCCCAAATTTTTGATTGTTCAAATGCTAGCCAAGTCTTACCTGACCCAGCTGGGCCTTTGATATATATCCTATGATTTTCTTGGATCATATTTAGGATATTTTTTCTTTCATGAGTCTGGTTACGAACAAAGTTGTGGCTATTAAATAATGCAATCTCGCGATCTGTCTCATAAATAGATGATCCTTTGAGAGCCTTGAACGCCTTCTCTACCCAGTCAGTTTGATGAGGTGCCCAGTGACCTAACGACTCCTGGAGAGCTTGGATACCGTAATCAAGAATTTGAGGCATCTCCGCTTTATCAACAATTCGAGATCGGGGAACTCCGGGTACCTTTGTTTGCCCAAGGAGGGAGCTGGGGAAAGCTAAGAGCCACTCAGCTTTTAGATTTCCATAAGCCCAGTTACTGCGAAGAAAACTTCTCAGTGCGTGCACATTGGCAAGCACTTGCTGGTGTGGATTAATCTTTCTTGACCCTGAGCTATCTGATTGAAGCCAATTTTGACCATTATAAGAAATGTGTCCGCCTTTATTCTCGATCACGATTGCGCCCACACCAGATACGAGGGCTACTAGATCAATTTCGATATCGCCCTCTTGAGGGTCAGTAAACCGAATGTTTGCAAGAAGCGCATCGTGCTCGGATAAGGACTTCTTGAGTAAATCGAAAACTTCACGCTCGCCATCCGATTGGAAGTCTGGACTCGAAGGCCAAATTCTATGAAGCACGGAGTCCTCCATAACTGTTCACAGCACTGCTATTAATCTCCGTATTAAATCATCTATGTTATCGCGTGTGAATAGAGGAAGCCGTTTTGCCCTCTTCTCTTCTTCAGCTAGAATGAGTAATATTTGAAGATGCTTTCTAATCAACCTAAGGATAATCATGAATGAGATCAAATGCCCTCACTGTGGAAAGTCATTCACGGTCGACGAGTCTGGTTATGCAGATATTGTCAAGCAGATTAGAAATGAAGAATTTGCAAAGGATCTTAAAGAGCGGTTGGAAATAGCAAACCTCGAAAAGAACAGCGCTATAGAGCTCGCGGAAGCCAAAAAAGACGCCGAGATTACGAAATTAAAGGCCAACCTTGAAACGACCGAGGTAACCAAAAAATTAGAAATAAGTGAGGCCGTAAATGACCTCAAGAACGATTACGAAAGCACTCTTAGGATAAAAGAACAGGAGCTTAGGATAAAAGAACAGGAGATTGCTTCAATCAAAGAATATAGGTCGAGAGAAAACAACAAGATTATTGGCGAAAATCTCGAGCAGCATTGTGAAATGGAGTTTAATCGCGTTCGTGCACTTGGTTTCTCGAATGCATACTTTGAAAAGGACAATACCGTTAAAGAAAACGGCAAAGGGGATTACATCTTCCGTGATTTCTCAAATGAGGGTACCGAATACATTTCCATAATGTTTGAGATGAAGAATGAAGCAGACGCCACAGTTCAAAAAAAGAAGAATGTAGATTTTCTGGAAAAATTAGATAAAGACCGAAATGCAAAAGGATGCGAATTTGCAGTTTTAGTCACTACGTTGGAAGCGGACAATGACCTCTATAATTCAGGCATTGTTGATGTGTCACATCGCTATCCAAATATGTTTATAGTTAGACCAAATAGTTTCATATCTATTATTACTCTATTGCGTAATGCGTCACGGAATGTCATTACATATAAATCTGAATTAGCTCGAGTAAAAGAACAAAATATTGACATCACCACCTTTGAAGATGAATTAGCGGCAACAAAGAAAGGCTTTAGGCGAAATTGGGATTTGGCTTCTGAAAAATTTGACGAAGCTATTCTGGATATAGACAAGGCGATTGAAAGACTTCAAAAAACCAAGGAATCACTTCTTGGATCCAATAACAATCTACGTTTAGCAAACTCTAAGTTAGAGGACATTACCATTAAAAAGCTTACGCGTAATAATCCAACAATGGCAGTGATGTTCGATGAGGTGACCAGGAAGTCGATTGAGAATTAGTGAATCTAAAGAAGCATTGTCGATTCTGAAAGCTGAGTAATCTCTATGACTAGAGATTTATTTGAGAAGGTCATGCGCAGCAAAACCAATCATTCTGCATTACAAAGACACGGAAGTTAGAATCACTTCATGCCTGAATTGCCGGAAGTTGAAACAGTTCGCCTTGGTTTGTCACATTTGCTCACTGGATATACATTTCGAAGCGCACTGGATTTGCACCCAGCACTATTTGATTAAACCCACCCCTTCCAAGTCCCAATATGTTTCTCCCACTTCTTTTGTAGATCTTTACCACCGCCATAACTTCTAAAGTTGATGATTTCAACCTCATATCCGCATTTGCAATGCGCCATACAAATCACCACCCCATCAACCTCTGGGTAGGTGAGTGAGAATTGATGTTTTCCATGTGATATTCCGGTCAGGATTATTGATCCCATTATTTAACCTTTTTGGCTTCTTGATTGACTTTGTTTTTCATCAACCAAGAAGCCAAACACGGGTGCTTGCTTATGCAGAAGGAATGAAGATATATTTGCCAGATATAAATTCATTCTTAGCATCAGTAGTTATGGCAAGGATTGATGCATAGGTTTCATCAAAGGTTGCTTTACGATTTAACAGCCAGTAACCAGCCATAGCTGCAGTAGCATTTGATGTTCCAACTGAAAATTTAGTTGAGCCATCTAACTGTTTATCATTCCACCTAGCATTTAGGAAGAAATCAGTTTGCCCTTGCGCTCCATTGCTATACCGAGCGATGTACGGCGCTGCTTTTTCATCATAAGTTATTGGTTGAACACCTGGCCATGGATTATCAGTT
>CAIMNT010000081.1 GCA_903842855.1 uncultured Actinomycetes bacterium | reverse complement strand
CCATCTTCACTTTGAGTTCCGCCTCAGCGGCATCGACATCTGAGCCCTTTGCTACGTAATAAGGCTCGCCAAATGCCACATGAATTGGATATTTGCGACGCTTGAGGTCGGGTTTCTTCTTTTTGGTCCAGATTCTTTGAGTACCCCAGACAGCGACGGGAATGATCGGTACTCCAGCACCCATTGAAAGGCGAACTGCACCTGATTTGAGGTCTTCTACTTCAAAACTTCTTGAGGTAGTGCCCTCAGGAAATATGCCAATGATCTCCCCAGCACGAAGTGCACGTAAGGCCGCGACGAATGATGATGAACCGCTGGTGCGATCAACGCTGATGTGGTGCATGCCGCGCATCAAAGGTCCTGCGATCTTATTGTCGAAGATCTCTTTCTTAGCCATGAATCTGATGTAACGATCTGTAGGCAGAGCTGCTGTTCCGACAACGGCAAAGTCAAGATAGCCGATGTGGTTCATGCAAAGCACTGCGCCGCCTTCGCGCGGAAGGTTTTCTATTCCTTGAAAATCAAAACGGAGGCCCAGGTATTTCCAGACCGTCTTGAGTGCTACGACGACTGGAGGGTAAACAATTTCAGCCACGTAGTAGTGCCTTCTTCTCTTCTGCTTGCTTGTAGAGGCGACCGGCGCGGTAACTGGAGCGAACTAGCGGCCCACTCATGACACCTAAGAAACCGATCTCTTCTGCCTCATGGGAAAGCTCGACGAACTCTTCTGGCTTCACCCAACGAACGACGGGGTGGTGCTTTGGGGTAGGGCGAAGGTATTGAGTGATCGTGATCAAGTCACAACCTGCGGCACGTAGATCAATGAGCGCTTGAGTAACTTCCTCACGAGTTTCACCCATGCCAAGAATTAAGTTTGATTTCGTTACGAGTCCAAATGCTTGGGCTTGTGAAATAACATCAAGGGATCGGTCATAACGGAACGCAGGACGGATCTCTTTGAAGATACGGGGGACTGTCTCGAGGTTGTGAGCAAATACTTCTGGACGAGTCTCAAAGACTTCATTCAGTAGATGTGACTTGCCGCTGAAATCAGGAGTCAAAATTTCGACGCCAGTGTCGGGATTGAGTTCGTGCACTGCGCGGATGGTTTCGGCGTATAACCAGGCACCTTCATCAGGCAGATCATCACGGGTTACACCGGTGATCGTGGCGTAACGAAGTTCCATTGAGCGAACCGACTCTGCTACGCGACGCGGCTCATCGCGATCAAGTGGCTCAGGCTTTCCGGTGTCGATATTGCAAAAATCACAACGGCGCGTACAGCGTTCGCCGCCGATAAGGAATGTAGCTTCGCGATCTTCCCAACATTCGAAGATATTTGGACAGGCAGCCTCTTGGCAGACGGTGTGCAGACCTTCACGGACCACGAGGGAGCGCAATTTGGTGTACTCAGGACCCATGTTGGCGCGAGTCTTAATCCACTCGGGCTTTCGCTCGATTGGAACGGCTGCATTGCGAGCTTCGATGCGAAGAAGTTTGCGGCCTTCAGGGGCAAGAGTCATGAAATCACCTTTGTAAGTGCGGCCAAGATCTTCTCTTCGACCAGAGGGAGTACTTCGTCAATAGAAATATCGCGACCTAGCTCTTGTTGCATTGACGTGACATCAGCGTCAGAGATCCCGCACGGCACGATCTTCTCGTAGGCGGTGAGGTCGGGATTAACGTTAAGAGCGAAACCGTGCATGGTGACACCCTTGGCAACGCGCATTCCAATAGCGGCGATCTTGCGATCACCCTTCTCATCACGGATCCAAACTCCAGAACGCTCGCAGTAACGCTCGGCGACAATTCCAAATTGGAGACAGACATCGATCAGTGCGGTCTCAACTTCGCGGACAAAGCCAACAACATCGTTGCGGTTCTTCAATTTTACGATTGGGTATCCCACGAGTTGGCCCAGACCGTGCCAGGTGATCTTTCCACCACGGTCGACATCGATAACCGGGGTGCCATCGACCGGACGCTCATCTAATTTAGTCATGCGCCCAGCGGTGTAGACAGATGGATGTTGAAGCAGGATCAAAGTGTTGGGGGTGGTACCAGCGACAACGCCGTCGAGAGTCTCGCGCTGTAATTGCCAGGCAACTTGATAATCAAGGATCCCTGCGTGGTTTACAACGGTCTGATCGACCAATAGTCCAGCGGCAGTGCTCATACCCCGTAGCCTAATGTAGGTTTAAGGTCATGACACTTCGGGTAGGAATCAGCGGTTACGGCCTTGCAGGACGCTATTTTCACGCTCCCGTGCTCAAGGCGGCGGGTTTTGAGATCGCTGGGGTACTGACCCGTAACGCAGAGCGCAGAGCTCATGCTCTTGCTGACTTTCCAGAAACGACCGTTGTTAGCTCGATCCAGGAGTTATTGGGTTTGGATCTCGATCTTCTCGTCGTTGCCAGTGCAAATATTGCTCACGCCGAAGAAGCGATCGCTGGGCTTCGTGCCGGTGTACCAGTTGTTGTAGATAAGCCCATGGGTCGCAATTTGGAAGAGACCGAGGAAATCGTTGCGGTCTCTGCAGAGACAGGTGTGGTTGTATCGACGTATTTCAATCGACTCTTCGATAGCGATGCTCTCACCGTTAAGAAGGCGCTGGCAGAAGGCGTACTTGGAAATGTATTCCGACTTGATTCACGCTTTGAACGTTTTCGTCCAACATCAAACCCAAATAGCTGGCGCGAAGCGAGTAGTGCCTCTGATGGGGGAGGTAACTTGCTCGATCTTGGGCCACATCTAGTCTCTCTGGCACTCGACTGGTTTGGACCAGCGGAGGTTACCTATGCATCTGTTCGTAGTATTCGAGGACTTGCTGATGATGACATCGTAATAAATCTAAAGCATGAGAGTGGAGTTGACTCGTATCTTTCTGCCAGTGCAATCATTGGAGCGGATGGTCCACGAATTCGCTTATCGGGAACCAATGGGTCGCTGGTCATCAAGAATTTGGATTCGCAAGAGCCGCGCTTGCGAAGCGGTGAATATCCTGCCGGGGGAGTGTGGACTCCACCTGCAATCACTCCTGCATTTATTTATCAAGGAGATAAGGTCTCTGAATATCCCGCCGAATCAGGTAACTACTCACTCTTTTATTTACACGTTGCAGATGCAATAGCGGGCAACGGTGCTTGGCCAGTTACAGCAGAAAATGCCTTAGCTGTTGCCAAGATTTTGGATGATGCGCGAGTATTTTCTATTCGATAAGCGCTTCTAGCGCTGTGGTCAGGTGCGGGTAGTCCCATACAAAACCACTGTCTTGCAAAGCTTTAGGTAAAACCTTTGCTGAACCTAAAATCTCGCTAGAAAAACCCCCGACTAAAAGTTTGAGTGCAAATCCTGGAACTGGAAACAACGCCGGGCGATGAAGTGCACGCGCTAAGGTTCCAGTGAACTCTTGATTGGTCACGGGATTAGGCGAGGTCAGATTTACTGGACCAGAAATATCTGCTGTTAGGCAGTGGATGATTGCTTTGATCTCATCATGCAAAGTAATCCATGACCACCATTGCTTACCTGAACCCAACTTGCCGCCGATTCCCAGGCGGAAGAAAGGCAGCAGGCGACCAAGTGCTCCACCAGTTGGATCTAAGACCAAGCCCGTGCGAATCTTTACAGTGCGAACTCCGGTTGCAAGATCAGCAGCGGCCTCCCATTCGCGACAAACAGCAGAGAGGAATTCCTCGCCGCCGCGATCAGTCTCGACAACTGCGCGGTTTCCAGTCTCGCCATAGAAACCAATGGCACTTGCGGAGATAAATACCTTTGGCTTCAAAGTTGTAACGGCATTTGCAATGGTGGTGGTTCCAAGTAAACGAGAGTTAAGAATGGTGGCGCGATATCTAGCAGTCCACCGCTTATCACCAACGCCGGCACCAGCTAAATGGATAACCGCGTCCACACCTTCAAGCGCAGATAAATCAATCGTTCCGGCAGTGGGGTCCCACTGCACTTCTTCTGCAGAGTGTGGCTTGCGACGAACTAAACGCAGAACAGTATGGCCTTCAGCCTTGAGTTGGCCCACGAGAGCGGTTCCGATTAATCCGGTGGAACCCGTAACTGCGATACGCATTGGGGCGCTCACGATTACAAACCTAGATCAGATTCGAAGCTGCCCTCTTCGAGTCGCTCTTTGAGAGTGACTAGGAAGCGAGCGGCATCAGCTCCATCGACGATGCGGTGATCATAAGAAAGTGCAAGATAAACCATTGAACGGATAGCGATGTTCTCTCCGCCATCGGCCCCCTTGATAACCATTGGCCGCTTGACAACTGATCCGATACCAAGAATCGCAACCTGAGGTTGATTAATGATCGGAGTATCAAAGAGCGCTCCACGGCTTCCAGTGTTGGTGATGGTGAAGGTTCCGCCACCTAATTCATCCGGGCTGATCTTGTTGTCACGGGTGCGAGCTGCCACATCTGAGATCTTGCGAGAGAGAGCACCAATATTTAAATCACCAGCATCGCGTACAACGGGGACAAGTAGTCCACGTTCGGTATCAACTGCAATTCCGAGGTGTTCGGCTCCATGGTAGGTAACTTGATCTCCATCAACAGATGAGTTGAGTACTGGATGCTGCTTGAGAGCTTCGCATACTGCAACGGCAAAGAATGGCAAAAAGGTGAGATTTACACCCTCACGAGCTGCGAATGCCGCCTTGGCGTTATCGCGTAAACGAGCAATCTTTGTTACATCTACTTCTACAACCGTAGTGAGTTGTGCACTGACTTGAAGTGATTCGACCATGCGAGCAGCGATGACTTTGCGCAGACGCGACATGGTGACGGTTGTTCCGCGAAGTGGTGATACAACAACAGGGGCTGAAGCCTTTGGAGCTGAGGCTGCAGGTGCAGCAGGAGCAGCAGACGCTGCGGCGACTGGAGCAGGTTTAGCTGCGGCGAGAACATCTTCCTTGCGGATACGTCCTCCAACGCCAGTGCCCTTAACGCTTGCGAGATTGACGCCCTGTTCTTTAGCGAACTGTCGAACAATTGGAGTTACATAGGAATCATCGAGTGCGACTGGAGCAGCAGGAGCCGCAATAACTGGTACTACAGGGGCAGCAACCACTGGGGCTACTGGGGCCACCACGACGGGCGGAGTTACAGGCAAGTTTTCTTCTACAGCGGTCACTGGAGCTGGAACCAGTGCCTCAGCAATTTTTTCTTGGGCTGGGACAGGAGCAGCATCGGCTGCACCAATGAGGGCCAAACGCGCTCCAACTGCAACGGTGGAATCAACTGGAACATCAATCGCAAGAATCGTGCCGGTAGCGGGAGAAGGAATTTCAGTATCGACTTTGTCTGTAGAAACTTCTAATAGCGGTTCATCAACATTGATTGTGTCCCCGACGTTCTTGAGCCATCGTGTAACAGTCCCTTCAGTTACAGATTCACCAAGTGCGGGCATTGTTACAACGACACCTGCAGAAGCTGGAGCGGGTGCAACTGGGGCTGCAGCCTCAACTACTGGGGCGGCAATGACAGGAGCAGGTGCTTCGACAGCTGGAGCAACTGGTGTTGGAGTTTCAACCACGGGAGCTGAGGCAACAGGCGCAGCGGTTGAAGTAACACCGTCATCGATGACCGCAAGTTCTGCGCCAACTGCAACGGTTGAGTCAATTGCAACGACGATACGAGTCAAAGTTCCCGAAACAGGTGAAGGAATCTCTGTATCAACCTTGTCTGTTGAAACCTCGAGTAGTGGCTCATCGACATTGACGTGATCGCCCTCGTTCTTGAGCCAACGCGTGACAGTGCCTTCGGTAACTGACTCTCCGAGTGCAGGCATGGTTACTGAAAAGGTCATTGCGATTTCTCCTATTACCCGTGGGCGTGCAGTGGTTTGCCGGCAAGTGCTAAGTGAGCTTCGCCTAACGCCTCAGAAAGGGTTGGGTGAGCGTGAATCAATGGAGCAACATCAGATGCTGTTGCCTCCCAGTTATAAATCAATTGTCCCTCAGCGAGCAATTCACCAACGCGAGAGCCGACCATGTGAACACCAAGGACCGGTCCATTCTTCTCAGCGACAAGTTTTACAGAACCGGCGGTCTTCAGGATGTTTGCCTTACCGTTTCCGGCGAGGTCGTAACTGATCTCGACAATGTCATAACCGCGTTCTTTTGCTTGAGCGGTTGTAAGTCCAACGGATGCAACCTCAGGCTCCGAGTAAGTAACGCGAGGAACTCCGTCGTAATTGATTGGACGAGGATTAAGACCGGCAATCTCCTCGGCAACCAAGATTCCTTCAGCAAAACCCACGTGAGCAAGTTGCAGAGTTGGAATCAGATCTCCAACTGCCCAGATACCTGGAACATTTGTTCGGCACTTGTTATCGACGATGAGGTAACCGCGATCCATGGTGATGCCTTGTTCTTCGTAACCAAGGTTTGCGGAGACTGGTCCACGACCAACTGCAACGAGCAGGACATCTGCGGTATGCGTTGCACCATTTTCGAGGGTGACTGTTACGCCTTCTGGACCCTTTGTTGCAGAAGCGAACTTAACTCCGACTTCAAATTTGATTCCGCGCTTACGATAGGCGCGTTCTAATTGCTTGCTTGAGGTTTCATCCTCTAGTGCAACGAGTCGAGGTAGACCTTCGATGATGGTGACCTCGGATCCAAATGAGTTCCATACAGATGCGAACTCGCAACCAATAACGCCTCCACCAAGAACAATTACAGACTTTGGAACGTAATCAAATGACATCGCTTCGTTACTGGTGACGATCTGCTTGCCATCAATCTCAAGGCCAGGCAGAGTCTTGGCGTATGAACCTGTCGCAAGTACGACGTTCTTACCGGTGTAAACGGTGCCGTTAACCTCAACTTGGTTCTTGGCAACCAGGCGTCCATGACCTTCGACGTAGGTTATGTTGCGAGACTTAACAAGTCCTTGAAGTCCCTTATGTAATTTGGAGATCACGCCATCTTTGTAGGCGTTAACCGCCAACATATCGATAGAGATGAACTGAGCATTAACTCCAAAATCTGAGGCGTGGCGCGCGTTATCGGCTACCTCACCAGCGTGGAGCAGCGCCTTGGTTGGAATACAACCGCGGTGTAGGCAAGTGCCGCCAACCTTGTCTTTTTCAATGAGGACTACAGATAGTCCAAGTTGAGCTCCTCGTAGGGCACAGGCATATCCGCCGCTGCCGCCACCCAGGATGACAAGATCAAATTCGTTCACACTTCACCTTTTCTTCGCTATTCAGATTTGCCGCACAGGTGGCTAATCCTGCCACGAGTTGAGGCCACACTCTTCTCGATCTAACGCTAGGAGACTGCCAACTCGGCCAGTGCGACCAAGGAGCGCACCGCAACTCCGGTGCCCCCGACAGGCGTATAGCCATGGGCCTCATGGGTAAGTGCTGGGCCAGCAATATCTAAATGGAGCCAAGGCAGGGAATCGGGGACGAAATCCTTGAGGAAGAGGCCCGCGATAAGCATTCCGCCGGCTTTAACCGCAGGATTTGCGTTGATCATGTCCGCAGATGATGAGCTGAGCGCCTCTTTGAGATCCTCCGGCAGCGGCATTGGCCAGAAAGACTCCCCAGATAGGCCGGTGGCTTCAAGGAAGAGGCTGCAGAACTCTTCATCATTGGTCATAACTGCCGAGGTGCGCGTTCCGAGGGCAACTACTTGGGCGCCGGTGAGGGTTGCCACATCGACAAGTCCATCAAGTCCGCCGTTGCGCTCGCCATCCTGGGTGGCACGAACGATGCCATCGGCGAGGACGAGTCGACCTTCAGCATCGGGATTGATGACTTCCACAGTCTTGCCGCCAAGGATCGTGATGATGTCACTTGGACGGGTGGCATCTCCGCTGATCAAGTTTTCTGCAAGAC
The DNA here is from genome assembly GCA_903842855.1 of uncultured Actinomycetes bacterium. Lineage (GTDB taxonomy): Bacteria > Actinomycetota > Actinomycetes > Nanopelagicales > Nanopelagicaceae > PALSA-747. Next base: position 2,931 of record CAIMNT010000081.1, on the reverse strand, counting down.
AGGCATAAGCCTCGATTGCCACGGGTAATTTGAGCTGCGCAATCGCAAATGTGGCAGCCACGACTGCGGCTGCACCACTCATATCCGATTTCATATCCTCCATGCCGAGGGCGGGCTTTAAGGCATATCCGCCCGAATCAAAGGTAATTCCCTTGCCGACAAATGCCAGGCGCTTTTTGGCCTTGGCGGGGGAGTAGGTCAAGTGGAGTAGGCGAGGGGGATTAGATGATCCCTGGCCAACGGAGGTGATCCCACCATAGCCCTTTGCCTTGAGTTGCTTCTCGTTCAAAATCTCCACTTTGATACCTAGGGAAACAGCAATCTTCTTCATCTGAGTACTAAAAGTGATGGGAGTGAGATGAGAAGGTGGAGTATTAACGAGGTCGCGTGTTATCGCCACGTTCTTACCCAAGATTTCTGCTCGCTTTAACGCACTTTTTACTGCTGCGGTATTACCGAGGCCAGAGACAATAGTTGCGGAACTCAGTGGCGCTTTGGCGGATGACTTCGATGAACCTAAGAATTCTGTAAACGAGTAGGCCCCAAGTGCAACGCCTTCCGCGACTGCTGAGAACTCTTCGATATTGGAAATGGGTAGTGCAAAATCCGCATGTGTCTGACCGGACAAGGCGCGGGTAGCTGCTCCAGCCGCACGGCGCAAAGTCTCATGTGAGTAGGTAGCGGCGGTCGTTCCAAAGCCGGTAAAAATAATGAGTCGCGGCCCGGTGAAGGGAACTTTCGTAACCTCATCAACTCGGCCACTGGCACCGAGATCGTTGAGAATCTCTAATAACTTCTTGGTGTCGTGTGTAATCGAAGCAATATGTTCAATGTTCGGATGAATCGATAACTTTCCTGACTTTGAGGAGAGGCCAAGGACGAGCACATCTCCAGTTGCGTCTGGAGCGGATTTAAGGGATGCCATTTAGTAATCCTCTCACTTATTTATGTCCAGTGAGAAGTCGGTTGAGGTCATCTTTGAGATAAGTTTGCGATATGGAATCTCCGCTCTTTGATTGGCATTCTCAGGTTGGTGCGAAGCTCGCTAATTTCGGTGGCTGGCAGATGCCGATCGAATATCCCAAAGCTATTGGTTCGCTCAGCGCAGGGGGAGTCATCGCTGAACACACTGCCGTTCGCGAGGATGTCGGCATATTTGATGTGTCGCACCTAGGCAAGATTGAAGTCTCTGGGGCCGGAGCCCTCCTCTTTTTGAATCGCATCTTCACGAATGATCTAAACCGAATTGGCCATGGCAGTGCCCAGTACAACTTGCTCTGCGATGACTCGGGTGGCGTTATTGATGACCTGATCATCTATCGCTACGACGACGAGCGGTTCTTCCTGGTGCCTAACGCGGCGAATTGCGCCGCGGTCTATGCGGTCTTGGAAGAAGCGAATGATCTCGGTCTGAAAATTAAAAATGCGCACCACGACTTTGGCGTGCTGGCAGTTCAAGGGCCCCAGAGCGCAGCGCTCCTGGCAGATCTAGGTGTAACGGTAGATCTGGACTACATGGCCTTCTCCGAAGTTATCTTCCCAGGACATGAGTCGCTCGGGACTGTGATTATCTGTCGCACTGGCTACACCGGTGAATTTGGATATGAATTAATCCCGACCTGGAATTCGACCTTGCCACTGTGGGAGCTGCTCGTTGCAGCCGTTGCGAATCAAGGCGGACGCGTTTGCGGACTTGGGGCTCGCGACACATTGCGCACAGAGATGGGCTATCCCTTGCACGGTCACGAACTCTCACTATCTATTACTCCGCTACAAGCAAATGCTGGTTGGGCCGTGGCTCTGAAGAAAGATGCTTTCCGTGGTCAAGCTGCACTTCTTACAGAGAAGGCAGTAGGAGTTCCTCGAATCCTGCGCGGATTAAAATCTTTGGATCGCGGAATTCCACGTGGTGGAATGAGCGTGATGGATAGCACCGGCGCTGTTGTCGGTGAAGTGACGAGCGGAACTTTCTCTCCAACGCTAAAAGGTGGAATCGGGTTGGCTCTTATTAAGCCTGACATTGAAATTGGGGCAGAGCTAACGATCGATGTACGGGGACGGCCAAGTTCGGTCCAGGTTGTTAAGCCCCCTTTTGTGGAGTCACACGTTCGTTAAAGGTTTTGTTCCTTGCTAGCAACAACTACTGGGCGACCGGTATCTAGAGTGTAAACGTCGATTCTGTTGTCGAATGCCTTTTTAAGTTCAGGTGAGTGAATCACTTCGTGGGATGAACCAGAGAGCAGAACTCGCCCTTGTTGCATAATCACAATACGTTCAGCGAACATGGCCGCAAGAGTTATGTCGTGCATCGTGGAAATGATCGTGACACCTTCCTCTTTCAGTAATTCAATATTGTTAAGAACTGAAATTTGATGATGCAGATCTAAGGCGCTTGTTGGTTCGTCGAGCAAGATTAACTCCGGCTCTTGCGCAAGGGCCCGAGCAATAAGTGCCCGTTGCATCTCACCCCCGGAGAGTTGTGTCACGAGATTGTGATGCATTCCAAAGAGATGGGTCTGTACCAAGATTTTGTGGATGAGGGCACGGCTAGCAAGTGACTCATTTCCCCAACCATCCTTCTTCGAGCGACCGAGTGCAACATATTCAGCAACCGTCATACCTTGTGGGATCTGTGGGGACTGGGGTACGAAAGCGACATTCCGCTTATGGTTTTTGAACACCTCAACACCATGATCTTGAATGCTGCCGGAGTACGGGGACATACCGAGTAAGACTTTGAGAAATGTGGTTTTACCCGCGCCGTTTGGGCCAACAAGACAGGTCCATTTACCACTCGTTATCTCGAGTGAAATGTCATTGAGGACGACTTTCTCGCCGTAGCGAACCGTTAAATCAGTTACAACTATTGTCATTGTCCGGCCTTTCTGCGATTGCGGAGCACAACTAAGAAGAACGGGGCTCCCACAAATG
>CAIMNT010000080.1 GCA_903842855.1 uncultured Actinomycetes bacterium | reverse complement strand
CCAACTTTCTATTACGCCACCTGTCCTCGATTAACCGGCGCTATTTCAACGCTCGAGAGTTCTGGATTGATGGCTGATATGCAGAACAGACTTGAATTAGATCCAGTGCTAGCCGGCGAATATCACGCAGCTCACGATGACTACTTGGCAGCACGCGCCGCACTAGGCATGGATGTTCCTGAAGTTGATGGAATTACCGCTGGCGGAATGCCTGATCGCGTCAAATGCTTGCACTCCCTCGTCGCACACTCGTTGGGAGCCGGCCCTGGAGTAAACCCACTTGGGGATGAGGCACTGGCGGCACTTCCAGAGTGGTGGAAGGCAAACCCATGCGAGTAGCAGCCATTGATTGCGGTACAAACTCCCTACGACTTTTAATTGCAGATATCGATGGTGATAATTTTCGCGAAGTGCATCGCGATATGCAGGTTGTCAGACTTGGCCAAGGCGTTGATAAAAATAAAGCATTTGCACCTGAAGCAATTGAACGCACCCTAAATGTCACAAGGGAATATGCGGCGGTACTTCGAGCAAAGGGCGTTGAACGGCTTCGTTTTTGCGCGACGAGCGCTACGAGAGATGCGACAAATAGAGATCTCTTTATTGGCGGAGTTGAAAATATTTTGGGAGTTGCCCCAGAGGTTATCCCGGGAGCTGAAGAAGCAGCGCTCTCCTTTCTCGGCGCTACAAAAGAGTTAGGTCAAGAGCTCGCACCCTTCTTGGTAGTTGACATTGGTGGAGGATCAACCGAATTTGTTTTAGGTGAACGATCCGTAGAAAGCGCTCGATCAGTGAACATCGGCTGTGTGCGTATGTCGGAGCGACACCTGAATCACCAGCCACCTACTTCAGCCCAACTGGCCGCCGCTTCCAAAGATATTGATGCCGCCATCTCCGAGGCGGGAGAGTTCGTTGATTTCACCGCAGCACAGACCTTAATTGCTGTTGCGGGAACCGCAACTACTGTCGCAGCGGCAGCTCTAGGACTCCTTGAATATGATCGATACTCGATACATCTTTCGCGAATCTCCGCATCAAAGGTGCATGAAGTTGCGGATATGTTTGCATCTATGACACGCGATGAGATTGCCGCCTTGGGATATATGCATCCAGGCAGAGTAGATGTAATTACCTCAGGAGCATTGGTGCTCTCTCGCGTCATGACGCTCACGGGGGCGCAAGAGTTTGTGGCATCTGAATCCGACATTCTCGACGGAATCGCCTGGGGCCTTGCCGACCTATAAATCGATCGCCGCACTTGATAAAGCGATCACCCAATGCACCTTATGTCCACGTCTGGTTGAGTGGCGCGAGGAAGTGGCTCTCACTAAGCGGAAGTCCTACGCAGATCATGACTACTGGGGTAAACCGGTTACCGGTTTTGGAGATCCAAAAGCCGAAATCGTGATCGTTGGGTTAGCGCCAGGAGCACATGGAGCTAACAGAACCGGCCGGATATTTACGGGGGATAGCTCCGGTGATTTTCTCTTTTCCTCTCTCTACCGCTGTGGCCTTGCCAAACTCCCTATAAGTGAATCCCGCAAGGATGGGCAAGAGTTATACCGAACTAGAATTTTATGTGCGGTCAGATGCGCTCCGCCCGACAATAAACCTACAACGGAAGAGAAAGCCACGTGTGCGCCATTTATGGCCAATGAGATTGAGCTGTTGCTACCTACTGTTAAGACCTTTGTGGCTCTTGGAAATTTTGCCTGGACAGGACTTATTTCACAGCTTTCACAGATGGATTTTCAGATCCCAACTCCTCGTCCGAAGTTTGGTCACGGCGCAACTCTTGTAACTACTTCACCCAATGGTGCGACAATAAAGGTGATAGGTAGTTATCACCCCAGCCAACAAAATACATTTACTAAAAAATTAACTCCTGCGATGCTCGATGCTATTTTCAAGATGGCGAACAAGTCCTAACCATATTGCAACAGAATTTCCAATAAAGAGAGCGAAGCAGAGAGTTCCAATTCCAACGCGTCCGCCGCAAGCCCATCCCACGCTAAATACAATAATTTCAAGCACCAAGCGGACTCGACCGACACGGATTCCAGTAACTCTATGCAGGCCAGTCATTAATCCATCTCGGGGACCAGGTCCGAGCCCGCAGGTGATGTAGAAGGCCGATCCGCAGCCAATAAGTGCGATTCCACCAAAGACATAAGCGAAGCGAATCCAGAGAGTGTGGTGCTCAATTGGAAAGATGTCGGTACCCATTTGGAGCATAAAGGCGATAATCACAATATTTGCCAGAGTCCCAAAGCCGGGTTTCTGCTTGAGAGGAATCCAACCAAGCAGAACCACGATGCTGATAAAGAAGGTCGACCAGCCCAGCGAGAGCGGAGTGTGGCGACTAAGCCCCTGAGATAAGACAGTCCAAGGAGTATTTCCCAGGGTGGATTGAATAAGTAGCGCCTCCCCAAAACCAAAGATGGAGAGGCCAAAGGCGAGAATGAACAGCCGCATTGGAGATAAAGACCATTGGTTGGGAGCGGTCCAACTTGTCTTAGGAACAGTTCGATGGGGCCGCAATAAGTTGATGAATTGCATTAAATCGATACCAAGTCAGCACACATAGCTCGCAAGGCAACGGTGTGCGCTGCGATATCTGCCTCTGTTGTATCTGGAGAGACTAGAGCCATATTGTGGAATGGAGTGATGAGGAATCCATCGTTGAGAAGGCGAAGATGAACATATTGCTCAAGTTCAAAGTCCCCAGCATCCGCCGCCTCTTTGCCCGTTCTAGGTGCGGTTGGCTGGAAGAGGTACTCACCACGGGCACCCAATCTAGAGCAGTACCAAGGCAGATCAAACTCGTGAATCGCCGCGTCAACTCCATCACACCAAAGTGAACCGAGTTTCACCATTCGCACAAATGCCTCATCCGTGAGTACTTGCGTTAACGTCGCTCTCATTGCAGCCAGGCTGAGTGCATTACCCGCTAGCGTGCTTCCGATTCCGCCAGTATCAATTAACTCGCGCTCCACCTTCGCCTTTATGCGATCGGCAATCTCGGTGCGCATTCCAAAAGTTCCAGTAGGGATCCCACCTGCAATCGCCTTACCTATGGTGAGTACATCCGGTTTGAGTCCATAAAGAGCTGTCATTCCACCAGGGCCAACGGATATTGTGTGGGTCTCATCAATGATCCAGACCGCACCATACTTCTTAGCGAGCTCTCCTACCGCTGGCAGATATCCATCATCGGGAAGCACGATTCCGATATTTGTCATGGCTGGTTCCATCAAGATTGCAGCTACATCGCCTTTAGCCAGAGCCGCCTCCATCGCCGCCAGGTCATTGAACTCCACAACGCGTGTGGTCTGGGCTAAATCAACGGGTGCTCCTAAGTTGCCAGGACGTTTGATGGTATTTCCAGATTGATCCAGGGTTGCAAAGGTTTCATCCACGGATCCGTGATAGCACTTATCAATTACGATGATCTTTGAGCGCTCGGTGATCAGCCTTGCGTAGCGGATTACATGGCGATTGGCATCGGTTGCCGTAACTGTAAATTGCCACAGCGGCAATCCAAAGCGACGCGATAACTCAGATGCGACGGTAACGGCATCCTCAGTAGGGAGCATTGCAGTCATCCCGCGCTTGAGTTGGGCTTGGATTGCATCCACAGTTGCAGTCGGTGAGTGTCCGGTCATTGAGCCGGTATCTCCTAAACAAAGATCCACATATTCAATTCCATCAACATCTGTGAAGTGCGCCCCTTGGGCGCTATCTACAAAGATTGGGTAAGCCCCTGGCCACTTAGCCATCCACGACATTGGAACCCCGCTTGGCATAACGCGCTTAGCTTGGGCGTAAAGCTCCCCGCTCCTGGGATGAAGCGCAAGAAATCTCTCTTCCTCGTGGGCTATTAATTTCTTGAGGTGGGCTCTATCTATAGCACGCATGCCCGGAATTCTAGGGGATAGCACGCTGGTCAAGGGCAGAGAATAAGATGTTCGCATGCGCACGTGGCTACAGATAGGAAAAAGTTAATGGAGTTATTTAATCTACGGATAGTAGTTGATCGCATTGAAGGTCGCTCTGTTTGCGGTCTTAAAGAGGGTGACTACTTTGAAGTCACTGATAGCTCTCAGTTGCGTATTCCAGATGGAGCACACTTTTGTATCTTCGCTATCGCAGCAGTTATGCCCTTGCTGCCAGCCAAACAGCGTCAGTTGCCTAGCGATGATTGGCTCGAGATCGATTCCTTTGTTGCCTGCCCAGATCCTGATGAGAGAGTGATCATGCGCATAGAGCGAACTGGTACAACGAAGTTAGAGTCGGATTTACTAACCTAATTGTTGTTTGTATGCATGATGCTACGGTGGCGCTCGTTATAACGCTCTAAATCATAAACAGGTCCAGTAGGTCCAGTTGAGCGATCAAGAATGGCGGCGATGGATGCGCTCTCAGATGGAGAGAGGGCAATCTCAGGAATCAAGAGATTGTTGGGTAGGTGGCTCACATTGCGAGCCCCAACTATCACGGCTTTAACCCCGGGCTTTGCGAGTGTGTATGCCGACGCAACCGTGCCTATATCGGTCTGGTGAGTGTGAGCGATGGAGTCAAGCAGAGTAAGTAACTCTTGGAAGAGCGCCCATCCGCCGAAGTCATCAATGATTAATTTGTATTTTACGTTGGAGCGGGTTTCAAAACTTGAGGGCTCTGGTGCATTGAGGTAGCGCTCTGAAAGAAATCCACCAGCGACAGTTCCGTAGCAGAGAATGCCAATTCCGTTCTCGATGCAGTACTCAACCATTCCCTCTTCTGGACGTCTATCCAAAATTGAATATTGCAATTGAGCGCTTGCCGGTTTGAATCCTGAGACGACCATCTCCTGTAGACGCGGAAGATCAAAGTTGGTGATACCGACCTCTCGAATCAAGCCCTCCTCTTTTAGAATAAATAATTCCTCGAGCGCTGCAAGATAGTGATGCGCTTCGTAGCGCCACCAGTGGAACTGCACTAAATCCACCCGTGACACTCCAAGTCGATCTAGAGAACGCGCCACGATGTCTCTGGCATCACTTCTGTCGTAATTCTCCAGGAAGTTCTCGTTGGGAACATACTTGGTGTGGAGATGGACCGCGCTGGGATCGTTGATCTGCCTAAGAGCCTTGCCCACCAGTACTTCTACTCCTGTATATATATCTCCGAAGTCCAAGGTCGAAATTCCCGCTGAAACAAAGGTTTGAATATCCGAGATCGCACTATCTTCTTCGATAGATTTCGTTAAGGAGTGACCGGTACTCAGTTGCCATCCGCCCTTGATGACGGGGGAGATCCAATATCCTGGAGTTAATTCAACCTGCTTCAAGGCAGGACCGCCTCTGCTTCGATCTCCACCAAGTATTGCGATCCGATTAACTTGGCTACAACCAAAGTATTTGCCGGAACTATCTCGGCAAAGCGTTCACCGTGGACCCGACAGATTGCTTCACAATCTTCCTCTCGGCTTACATAGATTCGAGTACGGACTACATCTGCAAGTTTCGAACCCAGTGATTCGAGTGCGGCTTCGATTTTATCAATTACAAAATGTGTCTGAGCGATCGGATCGTTGGCACCAATTGAGATCGAGCCGTGTGTTGCGGTCGTCCCTGATACCAGTATGCGCTTATCAACTTGAAGGGCGCGGGAGTAGCCCGCTATCGACTCCCAGGGAGTGCCGGAGTTGATGGTTCGCCTGCCATTTCTCGCTACAGGGGTATAGACGGGAGGAATTTCCTCAATGTGATGGCTTAGATCTCCTGATGCGGTGAGGTAAGGAGGCTTGCGATATTCATCACCGCAATCGCCAGGAATAGGAGTAAGAGTATGGAGAACCTCACGAATTCGCTCGCTCTGCTGAGTCGACAAATTAAAGGTAAATAAGGAGTGAGCATCTTCCAGGTAGGAGCTCTCTCCTAAACGGGCTCCGATGATGACCGCGCCTACCGCCTTTTGATTGAGCTGGTATCTGCTTGCGATAGTTGAGATGGAACGATCAGTCTCATTACTAACTTCCTTAAGAACGTTAAGCAGATCTTGAAGTTTGCTCCAACCACCTGCTGCATCTATAAATCTCTTGTATTTCATGAGCGACCAATTGGATAACTCAGATGAAGTGGGTTCAGGTTTGCCCAACCATTTCTGCGAGAGAAATCCACCACAGAGTGTGCCGTAAGCCAGTATGGCGATCTCATTTTCAGAGCAGTAGTCAGCCATCGCTCCGCCGCCCCGCTGGTCAATGAGAGAGTACGAGATCTGGTTGGAGACAATCTTGATACCACTGCTGGAAGCGATCCGCAGGTGCGCGGTATCGAAGTTGGTAGTGCCGATCGCCCTGATCAATCCCTCATCCTGAAGTTGTTGAAGGTGAAAGAGGGTATCTAACCAGTAAGGGTTCGAGAAGTTCCATGAGTGATATTGCAGGAGATCCACTTGATCGGTCTGCAATCGGGTGCATCTCTCCTGAACGGCCTTTCGCACTTGGTCGAAGGTAACTGGACCTGGCTCTGGTACCCATTTTGTGAGTAACTGTACTTCTGAGCCGTGTGGGGAATGATGTTTGAAATATCCAGCAATTATTTCGGCTGAGCCGTAATGGTCTGCCATATCGAATGTTGTGAAACCACGGGAAACGTACGGCTCCATAAATTCAGAAGTAGTTTTCGGATCAAGGGTATTTCCATCTCTCTCCATGTCAGCGATCTGCCAGAGACCCGTTATCGCTCGCGAAATCTGCAGGCTTCGGGTGAGCTGGTAACTCGGAATGCCGGACATTAACTACCCCTAACGAATTTGTATGCCACCCTGATAAACGCTGGCTATATTGCGAAGGGTATCCAAGTTCTTGAACGGGTTCTCTTCGACCGTGATGAAATCTCCAAAGTAATTCGGTGCAATCTGCCCTAACTTATCCGATTGATTCAGAAGAGCGGCGGCGGTGGTTGATATGGAGGCGATGGTCTGCAGAGGAGTCAGTCCCGCTTCATGCATCAAGTACATCTCGTGTAGGGCAGCTGGCAGGCCATCTACTAGGTCTCCTGGAGGATAGTCGGTGCCATTTACCATCGGGATATTGGCGGCAATCGCCAGTTTTACGCTGGCTAAATGTTGCTCGCTAGCACGTAAGGCATTTTGGATGGAGTGCTCTTCGAAGTGATTCTTGCGCATCCACGATTCGGAGCGAGTAACGCACAAAGTGGGGGTTACGAAAGCGCCACGAGAGGCTAGGGCTTGCGCTGTAGCCTCATTTAAATTGTAGATATGTTCAAAGCTTCGCACTCCTTGATTGAGCGCCTGCATGATTGCAGTGGACTCTCCAGAGTGGGCAACGACGTACTTGCCATGCTCATGAGCAGCTTTTACCGCACCGGCAATCTCGCCATCCGTCATCTCCGGGGTATTGGGGCTCTCACCAGCATGCGCTAGTCCGCCGGTGATGAAGATCTTGATGTGATCGGCTCCTGCATCTAACTCTCCGAGGGCAGCTTGGTAAAAACCTTCAAAACCTTCGGCGTAAGAACAGTCCCCTCCCGCTCCATGACCATTCGGTGTGGAGATAGCGCGACCAGCGCCAAAAATTCTTGGACCTGTACTCCATCCGCGAGCAATGGCGCGACGAAGGAGTAGGTCGGCTTGATTCTGTTCATGGACGCAACGGATGGTGGTGATGCCGGCGATGAGCGCTTGGTGCGCTCGCTGCGCCGAACGATAAGCAGTTATGGCAGGGTTTTCGTTCTCATCGGTATCGCTAAATGGGAAAACCACCGATAGATGTGTGTGACAAGAGATGACTCCAGGCATTACATATTTGCCGCCGAGATCGATGGCTTTTTCGCTGGCCGCAGGTGCATCAAGTTGAATACGAGTTATGGTGCCATCGACAATTTCGAAATGGCGGTTTTCATAGACTTCACCATCTGTGACATCAACGATCTTGCCATTACTAAACCACATGTGCAGACCCTTCAATTCGTAGTTCGTTGTTAAGCAGACATGAACTCCAACGCCCATCAGTCTGTGCCATCTGCGGCTCTCGTACGCTGCACTCTGCGACTGCAACCGGGCAGCGGGGGTGGAAGCGACAACCGCTTGGTGGAAGGCGAGGATCTGGGACATCGCCGGGAAGTTCAAGTGGTAGAAATCCTTTGCCATCAGGTTTTGGAATCGCTTGGATAAGTGCCTTGGTGTACGGATGCCTTGGGCTATCCCAAATTTCGCGAGTGGGAGCGATCTCAATGAGCTTTCCGAGGTACATGACCGCGGTTCGATCTGAGATCTGCCGCACTACAGATAAGTCATGCGAAATAAAGATCATGCTCATTCCGAGCTCTCCGACGAGCTCGACCAACAAGTTAGCTACCTGAGCTTGCGCTGATGCATCAAGGGCGCTGATTGGCTCATCGGCAATGATGACTTCTGGTTGCAAAGTGAGGGCTCGGGCAATTGCTATGCGTTGGCGTTGTCCGCCGCTGAACTGATGCGTGTATTTGGTTAGAGAGCTACGCGAGAGACCTACCCTCTCCAATAAGTGCGCGCTGCTTTCGCGAGCCTCATCTTCATCAACCCCATAATTCAAGAGCCCGTCTATAAGTTGATCCCCGATTTTGCGTCGCGGATTCAGGGATGAGTAAGGATCTTGGAATATAAGTTGCAACTTAAGTAGCTCGCGTGAACGCATAGAACGATTCAGCGGTTCAACTTTGGTGCCATTGAAGGTTATCTCTCCCCCAGAGGTGGGAAGGATCCCCACAGCTGCTTTGCCCAGCGTTGATTTACCGCAACCAGATTCACCAACCAGACCTAAGATCTCGCCCTTGTTGAGCGTTAAATTAACTCCAGATACCGCAGTTACCTTCGATCGATCGGCGCGCTTATAAGTGACGCTGACATCTTCTAAGTTAAGGATGGGCTGTTCGCTCACAATCCGACTCCTTCTGCGCTGCGGGAGTGAAAGGGATCGACGGCGCACAAGAACTTGTGGTTATCTGCTAGATAGGTTGGTTCAAGCGGGGCTCCGCTGCAGCGCTCTTGCGCGTATTTGCATCGTTCTGCAAAGGCACAACCGATTGGTTGTTTACCAAGTTCAGGGGGGAATCCTGCGATCGATTTCAATAACTTCTCATCGGACTCTGGTTGTGGAAGTGAATCCAAAAGACCTTGAGTGTATGGGTGGCGCGGGTTTTGCAAGATTGTGGAGGTGAGTCCAGACTCAGTCTCGCGGCCCGCATATAGAACAAGTAATTTGTCGGTAATGGAAGATAAAACTCCCAAGTCGTGGGTAATGAAAATAATGGAGAGGCTGTGCTCTTTGCGAAGTCTGTCGAGTAGCGTGAGGATGCCCGCCTGAACAGTTACATCAAGGGCTGTGGAGGGTTCATCCGCCAGCAAGAGTTTGGGTTTGCAGGCGAGCGCCATAGCGATACAAATTCTCTGACGCATTCCTCCGGAGAATTGGCTGGCATATGAGGCGAGCGCCTTCTTAGGATCTGGAATTCGCACATCGGCCAACAACTCTTCGGCATCAATGATCGCTTGCTTTTCCGTGATTCCTAAGTGAACCATCATATGTTCAGTCATCTGCGTTTTAATGCTTAGCATT
>CAIMNT010000079.1 GCA_903842855.1 uncultured Actinomycetes bacterium | reverse complement strand
GTACGAGAGGCGGTCAATTGCGGTTGCAAAGCCTGATTTAGTCTGTAATTGAACGCTCAAGTCACGTACTTCTAAAAGGGCCATGGCTTACTCCCTCAACGCTTTCGCGGTACGTGGATCCAAAATATCGCGCAGCGCATCACCTAAGAAGTTGAAGGCGAGTACTGCAGTCAGGATGGCGAGGCCTGGAAAAACTGCTAGCCACCACTTATCGAAGTTATTTGCTCCGGCCGAAACCATCGCGCCCCATTCCGCTGAAGGTGGACGGGCGCCCAATCCAAGGAAGGAGAGGCCAGATAGAAGCAGCATTCCATTTCCAGCCTCAAGGGCTGCTAGGACGAAGACGGGACCTGAAATATTAGGTCGAAGATCAACGAAGAGTGCGCGCGTTGTAGATGCTCCGAGCAAACGACTCGAGGTCACATAGTCGGCGTTCTTACTCGACAAAATCAGTCCTCGTACTAATCGAGCATATGTCGGCCAGGCGACCAGAACAACGGCAAAGACTGCATTACGAAGCTCTGCACCAAGAGCTGCCGCAACAGCCATCGCCAAGATAATTCCGGGAAAAGCCAAGACCACATCGGTAAAGCGCATAAGCGCCGCATCCACCCAGCCGCCAAAGTATCCGGCGATCGCACCAATAACTGTTCCAACAATCATCGCCAAGATGACAAGCATGATGGAGAGCGGGAGTGTAATTCGGGCTCCGTAAATTACGCGACTTAGTACATCGCGGCCGACTGAATCAGTTCCAAACCAATTGTGAGCGTTGGGAGGTAGGAGCTGCCCATAGTTCTGAGCGATGGGATTTGATGGCGCGAGTAGTGGAGCAAATATTGCAACCAAGATCCAGATGGTGAGGATCGTTACTCCAATGACCGCCAGTGGTTGGCGCAGTGGGGAGTCAGGATTTTTCTTCATGCGTGGCGCAAACTTGGGTCGATGAAGCGATAGGCGATATCAACCAATAGGTTCATGGTGATAAAGATGCCGGCAACCACGATGCTGACGCCCATGATTCCGGGAAGGTCAAGGCCGATAGAACTTCGATATGCATATTGACCGATACCTGGCCACGAGAAGACATTTTCAACAAGTACAGAGCCTGCTAACAGGTTTCCAAATGCAACACCAGCGATAGTGACGATGGAGAGAAGAGCGGGGCGAAGCACGTGCCTTCTGATGACTAAAGATTCAGGAAGACCCTTCGCCCGCGCTGCTCGAACATAATCATTGTTAAGAATTTCTAGGATAGATGCTCTAGTAAACCTGGTTAATACCGCAATGGTGTAGATAGCGAGAACAATCGCAGGAAGCAACAAATGTCTAAATGCCTGCCAGAAGAGGCTAAATTGGCCATGTAAAAGAGCATCAACCGTGTACATGCCCGTGATCGTTGATGGCGCATCTGTACCTGGATCTAGCCGCCCGTTGGAGGGAAACCACGAGAGTTTAAAGTAGAAGAGGTAGAAGAAGACGAGCGAGAGCCAGAATGTTGGTACCGAGACCCCCGTCAGGGTTACAAATCTTATGATTTGATCTGGCCATCGATTTCGGGTGATGGCTGCAATGATTCCAAAGAGGAGTCCAAAAATAAGGGAGAAGAAGATAGCAACCGAGGCGAGCTCGAAGGTTGCAGGGAAATACTCTTTGAGATCTGAAGAGACGGGTCTGCGAGATTGTTGCGAGAGGCCGAGATCTCCGTGGATTAAGTGATTGATGTAGATGATGTACTGCTCTGGCACTGGCTTATCAAGTCCATACTTTACGCGCCACGCTTTAACGATAGTTGGATCACTCATAGCGCTCTGTCCTAAGTTGAGTGCAGCTGGATCTCCAGGCACCAATTGTGTGACCGAGAATGAGATAAACGTGATTCCGAGCATGAGCAAGATTCCGATGGCAATGCGGCGCACAATAAAAGTGCCAAGGGAATTGCGTCGCACCCCACCAGATTGCTCTGATGGGGTGCGACGACGAAGGAGATCTTTCAAGTAACTAACGGATTCTTACTTCAGTTCAGTTAGGTTAACTTTCCAGATTGGGTTCGTTGCAATTCCGATTACATTCTTAGTTGATACCAAGATTGCAGGCGATTGGATCAATGGGATAAATGGTGAGTTCGCATTGAGATCCAATTGGAATTGACGGTATTGAGCAGCGCGCTTCTTGGCATCTGACTCGATGGCAACTGCGTTGATCAACTTTGTGATATCCGGAGCAGCGTTTGCAGCCCAACCGGCACGAAGACCAACCTTTTCACCAGGACCGAAGTTGGTGCTGTAGTTGCTGGAATCTGGCCAATCTGGACCCCAGAACCAAAGTCCCATGGTGTCAGTTCCGTTGCGGTAGGTAGTCAGAGCGTCCCCGACTGGAGTCGGCTCCAACTTGAGGTTGATGCCAACGGCGGCGAGTTGTGAGGAGATAACGGTTGCAAAGTCATCGAAGGAGATGCCTTCCCAAGCGCCGCCACCCCAGTAGCGCAGACCGATTGGCTCACCCTTGTAAGCGGTCTTCGCAAGGTCGGCCTTAGCAAGTGCGATGTTCTGCTTGGTTGCGTCGGCTGGCTTGAGAGCGCCCTGGAATGCAGATGGAATGATTCCAGCAGCCTGGATTGATCCCTTGCCCGCAAATGCTGTCAGATCCGAATAATTCAGAGCGTAACGAACCGCGTTCTGGAAGTTTGGATCGGATGTGATGGATGAGATTGCTGGGTTTGCGTTGGAGTAGAGGAACCATACTGTGGTGCTCACACCAGCAGTAACGTTCACTCCGCTCAAACTATCTGTCTGCTTAGGTGAGAGATCGAGCGCAATATTTGCTACACCCTTTTGTACATCAAGAGCCTGTACAGCCTGAGTGACGTTGCGGATGACGATCTTTGAGTAAGCAGGTTGTGCGCCCCAATACTTAGGGTTTGCTACCAAGTCGACCTCTGTTGTGAGGCTGAACTTCGAGAGCATGTAAGGACCACTGCCAGCAGACGTTGTGTTGAGGAAGTTCTCGGCCTTGTCCTTTGTATCTGCGCCTACTAGTGAATAGCCACCGTGAGCGGCTACTAACTTGCTGTTGACGATGCCAAACTCAGGACCCGCTACCTTTACAGGTACTGCGGTGTCTGGCTGGTCCGCAGTAATGATGACGGTGTACTTATCAGGCGCGGTTGCCGTGAGGCCATCCATCAAGGATGAAGGATTTCCCTTAATGTTCTTCAGGCGATCAAATGAGTAAACCACATCCGCAGAAGTGAGAGGCGTGCCATCTGAGAAGCGGGCAGCCTTACGCAGTTTGAAGGTGTAGACCGTTGAGTCCGCATTTGCGGTATACGAGAGCGCGATCGAAGGTACTGGCTTTGAGGCATCGCTTCCCTTGAACGTCAATAGGGTGTCATAGATGGCGCGATCCATCATATTTCCACCATCTTCAAATTCACGTTGTGGATCTAAGGTCTTGTGATTGAACTCTGAGTCAATGACAAGAACTCTTTCGGAAGCAGCGTTGCTTGAGGTGGTTTGCAGGATCAAGGAGGAAGAGACGAGAGCTACCGCGCCGGCGATTGCTGCGAATCGATTCCTACCTAGTTTGAGGGTTCCCAATTGTGTTCTCCATTTCGCTAGCTGCCCAAAATCTTGGACTCGGGAATCGTAAGGGCGCAATTAGGGAAAGGCAATACATTTAGGACAATTAGGGCTATTTAGGGCTTAAATATTTAATTTATCCTCGTGATTGTGGAAGCACAACCACTTCCCGTTTTCGCGGCGCCAGATCGCTGTATTTCTTATATATTCGTCGTGGACTCCGCCCTCGGTTCGGACGTGCAGTTCGTAGCGCGCGATGGCCAGATCGCCGTGTACCGAGATCACTGGTTTGATGTTGTCGATACCCAAAATGACGGGACCACTTCCATCACTTGGTCTGCGATCGCGAAGTTGATTGAGCCCGACCAAGGTAAAGACCAGATCGCGCTCTTCAGAATCCCAGAGAGTTACATCGTCGGAGATATATGAATCAGCGAGCGCTCTATTTTTAGCCATAAAGGCATCCAACATTTTGCGAACATTGCCCCAGATGATCTCTACATCCCTTGCATCACTGATTCCCGTGATGGTCTCAAGGTCGCTGGAGTCGCCTAGCAATTCATAGCGCAACAATGAGATAGGGACGTTTCCATTTTTCCAGAGGTAATCGTGGAATTCACGGAGCGAGAATTTTGCGGTACTAGCACGAGAGGCGTCGGCCAACAACTTAATGATCTGGGTTTTACCGATCTGGTAAGTCATACCTTGACCGGGGAAGCCTGCAAAGAAGACCGCCTCTTCGCGCGCCGTCTCCATATCCATCGGCACCTTGTGCGCCAAGAACTCCGCTGCCGTCTCGATATCCATGTGGCCGGTCGCCAGCGAAACATCGATGATGACGCGAAGCGCTCGCAAGCGTGCGTAGTTGTACATCAAGGTCTGGGAGTGCGGCTTATCAGCGAACAATCCAGCGGCGAGCATCAACTCTTCGTTGTAGAAAGCGATTCCCTCATTTGCGCCAGAGTCGTAGAAGTGACGTCGAATCTCGTTTTCGTGCCGCCAGGAGAGCGCCAGTTGCTTGTAATGAGCGCCCTCATGCACGATGCCAGCGCGCGGATCTTTGGCGTTGGCCGCGTAGAAGTAGGGGAGTTCTGGATGTGGATCCGGGACATAACTAATGCCATTGATATCGAGCCTTGATGGCCCTGTTAAATCATCGCTCACGCCGAGCCAGCGGATTGGCTCTAGGTACTTCGGCCGCGGAGCATTGAGGTATTCACCTAGTGAATCGGGCTGGGTAAGTAGATTCTGCTCCTCGTAGAAAGCTCTTACCTCTCGCTCCAAACGTGCCTCATCATCACTCTGGATCTGTGCCGAGGCGGGAAGTGGTGGCTCCGGTAATTCTACGTAGCGATTCTTTGTTACGGTCTCTAAAAAGATGGCGCGTTCAAATTCCAGATTACCGATATTAATCAACTCAGTTGGCGTGAGTGGATTGAAAGCGACATTCTTCAAGAACCATTCAAAACCGCTAAGACCAATTGGTTTAAAGTTGGGAAGAGTAGGAAGCGCTTCGATTAACCAAGCGCGGAATTCTGACAACTCATTGCCGGCGATGATGAAATCCTCCAGGAAGAGATCTTTATCTTCTGTAGTTAAATACGGAAGTAAATTTTCACCGACAGCATTTAATTGCTCCTGGATGTTAGCAAGTTCGGCTATGGATTCCTGAGCTAATTCCTTGTATGCGTTAGTCGCTAAATTGCTGCGTGCATCACCTAATGTGGTTTCAAAACTTTTGAGGATCCTTCGCACATCCGCAATGGTCTGTGTGTTTATCTCAACTGGAGTTAAATAGTCGAAGATGACTCCAATAGTTTGATCAATGTAAAAACGAGGTTGGCGCCTCCAAATTTCTAGGTACTCAAGCTCCCATTTCACCCGCGAGAGCGCGGAGTGAATAAGGGCTTTATCAACCCATTCAGATGGTGAAGTGTTTGCACCAATCTCCTGCATGTTAAATAGCTTCGCGAGCGAACTCTCAAATTCAGCGAGTTCGATTTTGTAGCGCGCAACATCAGCCGCAGACCAGCGAGGAATCCAGTTAATAGGTCGCTCGATGCGAGGAATGTCGTCACCTGAGCGAGGCTGTTGCGCCGCTCTCCAACTCCAAAATTTGACACTTAATTCTTGGAGCGCTGCGGAATCTGACATTTCCTACCTCACATCGCTAGAAGAAGTTTTTGCCTCAAGAAAACCATTGACTACCGATGCGAATCGGGCTGGCTCCTCGACATGTGGCATGTGAGAAGACTCGGGGAATAACTCCCAGAGCACATCGGGAATTCTGCGATGAATTTCTTGAACAAGCGCAGGCGTTGCCTCATCGTAAGCGCCGCTGACCAAAAGGGTGGGAACAGTGATTTTATGAAGATCCTGATGGATATTCCACGTCTTGAGCGATCCTATGCAATGGAATTCAGAAGGCCCGTTCATGGTGTGGTAGACCGTTGGATCTTCATCAATTTGCGCGAATGATGCAACTACATCAGGTGGCATAGGTACGCGGCAGAGATGCCTGCCGTAGTACACATCCATCGCGGCTATGTACTCAGGTGAACTAGTTGTCCCAGCTGCCTCGTGCTCTTGAAGTGTTGCCTCCACCTCAACAGGAAGTAGGGCACGTAACTTGGCAGCCTCGCTCACCCAAATCTCCATTCCTGCTGGAGAATCCGCGACGACTAATGCCGCTAACCCAAGAGGGTTATGAGTCGCAAACTGCATTCCCAGCATCCCGCCCCACGATTGACCCAGGAGTGCGTAACTATTTGCGATCCCAAGATGGTTAAGCAGTAACTGCAACTCCTCCATAAATAACTCGGGAGTCCAGAACTCCTGTGGTGCATCAGGTAGGTGAGAGGAGAGCCCACACCCAATCTGATCGTAGAGAACCACTGCCCGACCACTTGAGGTAAGGAGGTCAATCATGGGAATTAAATAATTGTGAGCAGCTCCTGGTCCTCCGTGTAAGAGAACTAAAGGAGTGAGCCCATTGTGTAGATCTCCTTCAACACGATACCAAGTACTCCCATATTCCCAATTCATCACGCTTGTTGTCATAAACGTATTTAAGCAATGTTGAAGGGTTTTGGACAGGCAGAAATTTTTGAAAGCTCCATTTTGGCAATAACGGTTCCTTGCGCAGGATGAACGGCCTGTGCGATTCCAAGATTTCCCTGAACAGAGAGAAAAATAAATGCTTCTTCATATGAAAATCCCCATTGAGTTACCAATAGTCCGGCGGCCTCTTCACAAGCAATGCGCATCGCACTATAAAGATCTTCAACTGGCGCTACTCCGTGCGTGATCCAAGAACTTTCCGTCTCTGTAACTGGAAAATCAGTTCCTAAACCCTTTATGAGCTGAGTCGATATGAGTACATCACCGGCTATCTCAATTCCCGTGCCACAGATTTCCCCATCTCCCATAGATGCATGCATATCGCCCATTGCCAGTAGAGCACCTGGGTGTTTTACAGGCAGGTGAATTGTGGAACCAATTGTGTTCTTATTGTTGTCGAGATTGCCTCCATGCTTTCCTGCGGGCATCGTTGGAATCTCGCCCGATTCAGGGGCAACGCCTATCACGCCCAGCATAGGTGCGGCTTTGAACGAGACTCTCTCATTCATTGTCACAATTCCATCGCGGACATCAAAAAATTGAGCGTAGGGCGCGGTGAGGAAGTGTTGCAGTTGACCCTCTCCGGGATACGTTCGTGCGACGCCCCGCGCGCCTGGCCGAATATCGTGGAGCGTGACAGAGAGAGTGTCCCCCGGCTGTGCACCGTTAATAAAGATAGGCCCGGTAGCGGGGTTGATCAGCGAGCCATCTATAGGCAGCAGAGCATTTGTTTCATTTGTAATTGCACCACGGTAACAATCCCACGTCTGTACATGAATGAAATCGCCTGGCTCCACCACTAACGCTGGCTGATGATTGGAGCTGAAAGAAAATTTATGGTTATCTCTTGAAAGGAAGTGCTGCGCCTGCGAGAATAGCGCTGACTCCGAATTGTAATTTTCTTTAGCCATGTTAACATCCTCTCACTCTTGACTAGGGAAATCTTCGCAACGACGGGATCATTTTTCCTCAACCCTCAATCGGAGGCTCTACGTGCGTAAACGGTCCAGAATTCTTATATCAACAATTTCGACGGCGTTACTTGCCGCATCGATGTTAACCGGCACCAACTCTGCGCTCGCTGCAGATGGTGGAATGGCGCCATACGACGCCTCACATGCTGGCGGAACGATCACTCTCGTTGCCGCTGCAGCCGCTGGTTCTCTCGATCCAAAGATCAACTACACCGGTCAATATTGGGAGCTTTATCAAGCCTCATATGACGGACTTCTTGGATTTAAATACGCTGATGGAAAGGGCTCATTTCAGATCGTTCCAGATCTAGCTACCGCTCTTCCTGTCTTCAGCAATGGTGGCAAGACTTTGACATTCACCCTTCGCAGCGGAATCAAGTTCTCTAATGGTCAACCAGTGACCGTGGCAGATGTAAAAGCCTCATTCGTGCGTATCTTCAAAGTCTCGTCCCCGACGGCAGGTTCTTTCTATAACGGAATCGTCGGTGCGGATG
>CAIMNT010000078.1 GCA_903842855.1 uncultured Actinomycetes bacterium | reverse complement strand
CTGATGTTTGTGGTTCAGAATCGAAACCCAGGTCCAGAGCTTGTAACGAACTGGGTGTTTGGAGAAGTTACGCAAACGACCGCCCACTGTGTGGCGGCAGGTGTGACACGACATTGAGTACAGCCACAAGAAAATTGCATTTGCAAGGAGTACTAATGTGCCAACGGACATATGGCCCCATTGGCCCTTCTCATTTCTAAATGCACCGATCGCATCAATAGTAAGGAATACGTTAAAGACGAGTCCAGCATAAAAAGCGTAACGGTGACCGTTTTGAATGATAAGCGGAGCGCGGGTTTCACCCGTGTAGTTGGCGTGAGGTTCTGCAACTGCGCATGCAGGTGGCGACATCCAGAATGAACGGTAGTAAGCCTTACGGTAGTAGTAGCAGGTCATGCGGAAGGCCAACGGGAAGATCAAAATAAAGAGTGATGGAGAGACCGTCATCCCGAAGATGTGATACGTGCCGAAGATTGTTCCGACAAATGACGGGGATCCTTTTACGCACGCCGTTGAGAGACACGGAGAGTAGAAAGGTGAGATCAAAGGCTCGGCAAAGTACTTTCCATTTTCGAATGCGCGGAAGGTCGCATACACAATAAATGAGAAGAGTACGAAGACGGTGATCGCCGGTTGGATCCACCACTTATCTGTACGTAACGTGCGAGCGCTTAACTTTGCTCGACCCTCTGAGAAGACGCCGTTGCCTGAGGTATCAATTGCCATGGGAGAAGTTTCGTACCAGACCTTGATTAACGCTAGGTAAGTACCCACCCCTCAGGGGTGAAATCGCCCACAACTCGGGCAAATCGGTGTAAATATGGCGGAGGGCGTGGGATTTGAACCCACGAAGGTTTCCCTTGCCGGTTTTCAAGACCGGTGCACTCGGCCGCTATGCGAGCCCTCCGTGGGCAAACTTAGTGGCACACCTACAAGGAGGCAAAATTCAACTGCTAAATGGGGGGAGAGCGCCCCTTTGTGGTGCGCCACTTAAGCCGGAAGTTTAAGAAGTTCTTCTATCACAATTGCTACCCCATCCATGTGGTGGGGATCTGCAACGAATTTTGCATATTTAGGTGCGTCGACGTGGCCATCTGCCATCGCCCAGGATCGCTCTGCCCACGAGAGCATAGAGAAGTCATTTGGATTATCACCAAAGCTCACTACATCTGCTGCCGTAAATCCCATTCGCGCCGTGAGTTTGGCCAAGGTCTGACCTTTGCTTACACCGAGTGCGGAAATTTCTAAAAGAGATTCTCCCGCGTTGGAGTGGGTAATAGTCACTAAATCCCCTACCTCACGCTGCGCAATCACCAAGAGCTCGTCGGAGGTGTATTCAAAATTTGAGCACCTGGCCAACATTTTAAAAGCTGGCTGAACTAATTTCTCTTCAATGTAGATGACGGGTGAATGATCTACTCCCACATCCCAGCGAGGTACGTAGGCGCTCTCGTGATGAAATTCGTTTCCGTACTCAGTGGCAAAAGAGATTGATGGCACAGCGGTCCTCATCCGTTTTACAAATTCGAATTGAGAATCCAGCGGAATTAACCACTCTTCGAGCACCGTTTCATTGAGTAAGTCATAGTGCATCGCGCCATTGGCGCAGATGGCATTGCCGAAACCAAATGCCTCTTTAATCTCAGGCATCCAGCGTGGCGGACGTCCCGTCACGAAGAATATTTCCAGCCCTAATTCGTGCGCAGCAGTGAAAGCTTCAATTGTTCTATTTGTTATACGCTCGTACGAAGAGACAATTGTTCCATCTAGATCTGTTGCGATGACCTTGGGTCTGGTTCCTACTACGCCGGAAGTAATCGGTCGACTCCTAAGAAGGGGCGAAGCGCGACAGGGACATTAACCGATCCATCTGCTTCTTGATGGTTTTCTAGTATTGCAACAATCATGCGTGGAATTGCAACAAGTGTTCCATTTAGCGTTGCGACGGGTTTAGTGGACTCTCCATCGCGATAACGAATATTCAAGCGACGCGCTTGGAACTCGGTGCAGTTAGAAGTACTGGTGACTTCACGATAGGCGTTTTGAGTTGGGATCCACGCCTCAATGTCGAACTTGCGAATTGCACTTGCTCCTAAGTCACCCGAAGCTACATCAATAACGCGATATGGGATCTCCATTGCATTGAGGAACTCTTTCTCCCATTGCAATAACTTCTGATGTTCCGCAAGCGCATCTTTTGGCTCGCAGAATATAAACATCTCCACTTTATCGAATTGATGAACTCGAATAATTCCGCGGGTATCCTTGCCGTAGGTCCCAGCTTCGCGACGAAAGCAGGTTGAATAACCGGCATAGCGCAGCGGCAGTTCAGATATAACTTCATCCATGTGATAAGCAGCTAGTGGAACTTCGCTAGTGCCGACCAAGTACATGTCATCTTCTTCTAGCCGATAAACATTCTCAGCGGCTTGACCAAGAAATCCTGTTCCCTCCATGGCGGGAGGATTAACAAGTACAGGAGGAATAACTGGAGTAAATCCCGCTTTAGTCGCAGAGGAGATCGCGTAATTTACGAGAGCAAACTCAAGCAGCGCTCCAACACCAGTCAAGTAATAAGAACGTGAACCAGAAACTTTCGCACCGCGCTCGGTATCAATCGCCTTAAGAATCTTGCCGAGTTCAACGTGATCCTTCGGTTCAAATCCTGCGGCAGAGAAATCTCTAGGAGTACCGACATGCTCGAGAACGACAAAATCTGCTTCTCCACCTACCGGCGCCTCAGGGCTAATCAAATTATGAATCTGAAGCAGCGCTTCATCCGCAGCGGATTCAGCGAGAGCACGTGCCGCATCGGCCTCTTTTACACGAGCAGATAAATCCTTAGCGCTCTGGAGCAGGGCAACTTTCTCCTCGCCCTTCGCCGCACCAACCGATTTAGAGAGAATATTCTGTTCCGCTCGTAGCGCCTCAAAGGTCGTGATTGCACTTCGGCGGGCCTCATCTAATGCCAATAGTTGATCAACGATCTCAACGCTCTCGCCACGAACTTTTTGGGATAAGCGAACGCGTTCTGGATCATCGCGGAGAATCTTTAAGTCAATCACAGGTCTAGCCTATCTATTCGCGGCTCGGGGGTAGGAACCGAGAACTCTTATGTCTTCACAGATGGTACGTAAGCCTGCGATCGCGAGCGCGACAGCCTTATCGCTCTGATGACCTTCTACATCAATGATGAAGTGATAATGACCGAGTTCGCGACCCGTAGGTCGGCTCTGAATGAAAGTCAGGTTTACATTGTTCTTAGCAAACTCAGTGAGAATCTCAAGCAGCGCACCAGCGTGATCAATATCGATGTAGGCAACTAAAGAGGTCCGATCATTTCCCGTAGCTGTTGGGATATCCCCCGGAATTCGTGCCAATATAAATCTGGTTACCGCAGCATCGTTGTCGCCGATATTTTCAGCCAGGATCTTTAAGCCGTATTTATCGGCTGCAATCTTCGCCGCGATTGCGCCATCCCAATTACCCTCCTTCAGACCTTCAGCGGCGGCTGCGGTTGAGGGGGTAGCGATCACTTCAGCGCTTGGATACTCCCGCGCGATAAATTGTCGGCATTGAGATTCGGCGTGCGGGTGGGTCGCGATGCGGGTGATCTTTCCAGGGGTGTTTGTGGGAAGGGTCATCAGAGCAAAGCTCACAGGAATCGTAGTTTCAGCGACGATCTCAAGAGGCTGGCCAGTGGCTAACTCGTCGAGGGTGCGGGCTACAACACCTTCTACGGAGTTTTCTATGGGAACCAATGCGAACTCGGCGCTACGGGAACGGACCGCATCGAGCGCCGCCGTGACATTGGCATATGGGACTAGTTGGTCATCCGGAGTCGTTATACCAATAAGGGCTGCTTCGGTAAATGTTCCGGAAGGGCCTAGATAGGCATAGGTGCTCACTTGCCAACTCTAACTGAGTGAAATGAGTGCCCGTCTCTCACTTAAAATTTGAGTGCCCGAGAGGGGATTTGAACCCCTACATCCTTGCGAATACACGGACCTGAACCGTGCGCGTCTGCCGTTCCGCCACTCGGGCTTACTCATAAGAGGTTAGCACCGTTAGGCTAAATCTATGAATCGCTCATTCAAGGTAATTGCGCGAAGTGAGCTAGGACTGGTGCGCGATGGGAATGAAGATGCGGCCTTGGTCTCATCGCAATTAGTTGCGGTAGCCGATGGGATGGGCGGCCATGCTGGTGGCGAGGTGGCCTCCAAAATAGCCATTACATCCGTTAAAGAGTTGAGCGGTGTGCTGAGCGATCCCGCCCTCGATACTGAATCTCGTGAAGATCTGCTGCTCAATATCTCGTTCTCGATCGATCACGAGATTGCAAGCGCTGCAAACTCTGATCGCAGTCTGCAAGGCATGGGAACCACACTGACCGCTTTACACCTCAATGGTGAGCACGTGGAGCTACTTCATATTGGAGACTCACGTTGCTACCAATGGCGTGGGAAGAAGTTGGTGCAACTTAGTTATGACCACACCGTTATGCAAGAGTTGCTCGACCAAGGTCGTTTAACTCCGGATGAGGTTATCAATCATCCGCAGCGCTCTCTGTTGACCCAAGCTCTAATTGGAGATTCGGGGATTGATCCAATCTTGCATCTCTTTGATGCCAAAGTGGGAGATCAAT
>CAIMNT010000077.1 GCA_903842855.1 uncultured Actinomycetes bacterium | reverse complement strand
ATCCACCTTCGTGAAGTCATAATCACTCTGCGCCGCCGTCATAGCATCACTGAAGATTATGCTCATATCTGGCGCGTTGTCCTTCAAGTTGTAACCCAGAAGGTTCTTCTGAATCGTATATACCTTGTGCGCATCTAAGAATTGAACTTGAAATTTACCAAAGCTACTGGCCGCATAGAATGCCGAGGTACGTGGCTCTTGAATGCTTGTCATTTCCTTCATGGCATTAGGATTAATTGTTCCATCAAGATACGAGAGATAAACAACTGCCACATTGAGTGTTCCGTGAGTGGGGGCGAACCTTGGATCTCGGTTAAAACCTAATGAGAAAGGTGGAGTCATCGAAACAGTTGGATTGAGTTGACAATTTTGCGCATCCAAAAAAGCAGATTGAGCAGTAAGGGATGGAATTGGCGCAACAGTTAGCACCCCCTTGCTCCAGACCAATTTCTTGCCTGAGTTAATGCAGGTATAGGTGTAACCCGCTTGATTGGTTCTCTGATTGACCTGAGAACAGGCTGTCCCAGATTTCACAGCCGCTGTTGCTGGAGATGCGAAGCTAACTCCGCCTAGCAAAATGGCGGTTGCCAAAATCTTCAACGTCTTCATTGAGCGGTCCCCTTACGTGCATCGCGTTTCTTACACCCTGATTCTCAAAATCCTAATGGCCTAGCTAGCTTCTGGCACTTCGGACAGAAGTGGGATGATCTATTGGCGAACTTGATCCGTTTAATCTGAGTGCCACATCGCTCACATGGCTCACCTTCCTGACCGTAAGCCTTGAGTGAGATATCGAAATATCCGCTCTCCCCGTTGACGTTCACATAGAGCTCATCGAACGATGTTCCGCCCACTTCTAACGCCTGACTCATAACCTGCTTTGCGCTTGCTAGTACCCGTTCTATCTGAGCAGAGGTGAGTTCGTTAGAACGACTTTCCGGATGGATTTTTGCTAACCACAAGGACTCATCGGCATAGATGTTGCCGATTCCAGAGAGGATATTCTGATTCAAGATTGCGGATGGTACAAGTGTGAGTCTGAGATTAACCTGTGAAAAACACCCCTGTTTTCCTTAGTGTGTAGCCAATTTCGGATGAATCATCAGCCAGGCAATCATCTCGTTCGCAAAAAAACTAGATATGACAGGTGAATGTCCCGCCCCATCCATTTTCCAAAAATCTACCGAAGTTTCCGCGGGACAACCTCCGAATTGAAGAACTGTGGTCTCCTCGCCAGGGATTGTTGGATCCAAATCTAATTTATCGTCAAGTGCAATTGCAGGAGTTGTACATTTATTGATCGACCCCCAGTTGGTAAAAGTTTGTACAGCCCCGGGTATCGGTTTTCCCCGAATATGGTTGTAAGCGTAGGTATCATCTTTAGTGCCCCAGATCTCCAAGACACTTATAGGGGAGCTAGGTTTACATGCACTAGTGGTCGTGAAACTTCCACCCGCAATGTTGATCATGGCTGCAATGCGACTCGAGTATTTGCAGGCGAGAGCGTTGGCCATAAATCCACCGTTGGAATGGCCAATAATGTAGATACGACTTTGATCTACTGAAAATTTTGCAGAAATTTCTTTGATGATACTCATGATGTAGCCGGCATCATTGATAGGAGGCTTCTGGAAATCGCAACATTCTGGAGTGGCGTTCCAAAATCGTTCTCCGAATTTATCGATTGTTCCGTCGGGATGAACATAGAGAAATCCTGCTGACTGCGCGATTGGGGTTAAGTGAAGATAATCCTCTACTTGAGCACCTGTTTGACCATACCCAGCAAGTGCGATCACTAACGGAACTGGATCAGATTTATTGTAAGTTGAGGGAACAAACACATTGAATGGACGCGATCCGGTAAAGGAGACCGTTGCGGCATGAACGACCTGGGTGCTTAAGATTGAAAGTAAGACAAGTGCGATTCCAAGACGGAGTTTCATGTCGAGTACACGAGATGAGATTTGACAGGATTCCCATCTGGAATCTTTGGATGCTCAAAAGTTAATTCACTTCGCTCACGGAGCCCAATCTTTCGCATCACATTAATGGATGGCAGATTTTGTAGGGCCGTGTATGAATAAATAATGGGAAGAGATAAATCCTTGACTCCATAATCAAGTACGGACTTGGCGGCCTCTGTCGCGTACCCCTTGCCCCAGTACTTTTTATCTAACCTCCACCCAATCTCATGACACGGCATAAATGAAACTCCAGGCAGGTCTTGGTGAGCGAGTCCCACAAAGCCCATAAAGTCACCACTAGATTTCTCTTGCGCCGCCCACAATCCAAATGAGTGCTCGTTGAGCAGATCACGTAGGCGTTGAAAGCTAGCCTTCGATTCATCGGGCGTATAAGTCCTCGGAAAATATCTCATGTTTTCGGAGTCGGAATTGAGCGCAATCCAAGGCTCCACATCACTCACCTGCCATGCACGCAGCAACACTCGCGGGGTTTCAAGTTCGATTGCCATCTCTACCCCCAAAATACGAATCATCTCCGCCCAAGGAACGGTGGCCGAAATAGGCATTTTATCCTTGAACTGCCCTAAACCAATGGCTAACCTCTTTCCATGAGCAATCAAGTTGAAACCCACGTAGATGTGCAACTCACCAACCGCAACCGTGCCACTGTCTTTTGGCGCGGCATCTTGGTAGTTCCTGTTGCTATTTTCGCCGCCTCTTTTGAGCACATCGCGCGAGCAAATTGGGATTCCACTCCGATTCTCGTGGCACCAGCCTTTTTGGCTTTGTTATTTCGAGCCGTCTACCCAAGTTATGTCTTAACTTTTAATCACGCCGTTACAGAACTATCGACTCGAGTCAGTTCGTATGCACTGCTCTTAACGGACGACTATCCCTCCATTGAACGCAATCCGAACATTGCCGTGATCTTTCCTGATGTTGAAGGTGGCAAGAAACTCAACCGTTGGCTGCCTCTGGTTAAGTGGTTCCTCGCAATTCCGCTCTATATAGTCGGGATCATTTATATCTTCTTGACGCTGATCCTGACAATTTTTGCCTGGATTGCAACCTCCGTCACCGGCAATTATCCAGAATGGGCCGCAAAAGTAACTTTAGGAACTATCGATTACTGGAACCGGGTATATGGATATGCGTTACTGCTAGTCACAGACGAATATCCTTCATTTAGCCTTTAGAACTTCTTAAGGAATTTTTATCTTAAAATCTCTTGCCTTTGCCTGCAGTTAAGAGCACCATTACAACTCAGATGAACAAAGGAGTTCGCATGAAAGTTTCATCACTCATTACAGGTAAAGCGGTGTACAGCGTGACCGCAGAAACCTCCATCGCAACGCTCGTAGAAAAATTAGCTTCGCTAAAAGTCGGAGCGCTAGTGGTATCTCCCGACGGAATTCGAATTGCTGGCATCGTTTCGGAGCGCGATATTGTCGCCGCACTTCCAATTCATTTCCACGAACTCGGTAGATTGCATGTGCGTGACATCATGACTGTCAACGTCACAACCTGTACGCCGAACACCACGGTTGCAGAACTCATGACGCTCATGACTGACCGTCGTATCCGCCACGTTCCGGTTGTAAACGAGGCAGGGGAACTTGTGTCGATTGTCTCCATCGGTGATGTGGTTAAATCTCATGTCAACGAGATCGACTCCGAACGCAGTGCTCTCGTGGATTACGTACAGAACCCGCGTTAATTTACTTAACGAATTTTTCGAGATCTGAAGGCAGATCAGGTGAACTAAAGAGCCATGCCTCATTACCAACGACTCTGGCTCTGGCCATCGTGGTTCGCTCCTTACTTTTCTACTTTCTAACTTTCTTAAGAATTATTGTTGCAAGAAAATAGCCAGCGGTGCTGAGTGCTATTGCCCAAATAAGTCCGATTACGACAACAAGTACTGCAGTGATAAGTAGGGTCGCTGCATCCAGGCGAGTTGTCCTGAGCATCTCTTTAAGGTTTGCTGGGCTTGCAATTCGGTATGAGGTACCGATCAAAACCGCTCCTAATGCAGCTGTTGGTATGTGCGCAATAACTGGATTAAGGACCAAGACCACCAGCAGCAGAAATGCGGCGTGAGTGATGGAGGAGATTCGACTCTGGGCTTTGGATCTAACGTTGACGCTGGTACGAGCGATGGCACCGGTTGCCGGCATTCCGCCCACCATGGAGGAGACCATCGTTGCCAAACCTTGCCCAATGAGTTCTCGGTTCGGTTTATAACTCACCGCAGACTCGTGGATGTGCGCCATTTGGTCTGCCACGCGGGCGGATAAGAGCGACTCGATTGCAGCAAGCAAAGCTATCTCCACTGCTCCAACGAACAAGGCAGACATTCCGATATGACTCTTAGATAAAGCAACGTGCGCGTAGAGAGAGCGTGGCAGGTTGCCAATAAGAGGAGTGTGAATGGAAAATATTGGGACTAATAAGGTGGCGACAATAATTGAAACAAAGCTTGCGGGTATATGCACCTTTATTTTGAAACGCCGAGAAAGCCGTGGGTAGTTAAATTTCACCAGCAGTGTGATCACCATCAAGAGTAAGGAGCTCCAGTGCAGACCAGCGGAAATTGCACCACGAATAGTTCGCCAAGCCGTGACTAAGGTATTTGCTCCGCTTATTGAATGGAATGCAAGTACCGAAGGAAGTTGCTGTAGAGCAATGACCAACGCGATACCGAGGGTGAATCCCTCCATCACTGGCCACGGCACACGCTTGATGAGTGCACCACAGTGGGTGAACCCCATAACGACAACTAGTAATCCAGCTGCTAACCCCAAAGGAGCAAGCGAGGCAGTTCCGTATTTGAGCACGATAGGAATCAGAACAACTGTCATCGCCCCAGTAGGACCGCTCACCTGGAAATTGGAGCCACCAAATATCGCAGCAATCAAACCCGCGTAGATAGCGGTGATGAGGCCGGCTCGGGCTCCTGCTCCAGTGGTAATACCAAAGGCGAGTGCGAGTGGAAGCGCAACAATGCCGACAGTTACTCCCGCAATAACATCATGGCGCCAATATTTCTTTGCCCCAACGTAGTCGGACTTACTTGGCAATAACTCAGATAAATAACTCACATCGCCCGCTTAGCGCTGAAATTGCGACATCTAAATCCACAGGACACAAGCAGCATCATACGACTGGCTCCTGTGAGCAGGGCTCACATTGCAATGGCTAGCACTAATAATCAAAGGTGGAATACTTAATATGTGGCGAAGATAGGCAACGGTCTACAAGATAGCTGGTGGATGTTCTTTGACACCTTCTGGGCCTTAGTGCTCGGTTTCACTATTTCGGGCGCAATTCAAGCCT
>CAIMNT010000076.1 GCA_903842855.1 uncultured Actinomycetes bacterium | reverse complement strand
TAGCCGTAACTCCCCTTTTGAGCAGCCAACCACAGAGCGGAGTTACTACTCGTGTTACTGGTGCTTTGATGGAGGCCGATATCACGATTACATCGTAGGCTCGGATACTGTGTCAGACCTAATTATTTTGCCGAAAGTCGCAATTGTTGGCGCAAAATCCCAACTTCTAGCAGGTGAGTTGCAGATCGTCCCCGCCCCACTTGAGGAGAGCGATGTAGCCCTATTCCTGGTCAGCGCGCAGGATGGAATTGTGAGCGCGGATCTTGAAAAATGGCGCCTCGCGAGAGAGCTCTACATTCCGTCTCTTGTGGTTATCTGCGACCTGCTCGTGAGCGAGATCGATTTCGAAGATATGACGGCGATCGCCTCCAAAATGTTAGACCCAGTTGTCACCCCATACCTGGTTCTGCACGGTGATGATGGACGTCCCGCAGCCCTCATTAATCTGGAGACTCTGCTTATAACTGACTACACCCAGCTCCCCGTTTCAACACGTGCCGCTGATCCAGAACATATTGAACTTGTCAGTGAATTTCGCGAGGAATACTTGGAAGCAGTTGAAGATGCAGGAGAAGATAGTTTTGGTGCCGGCCTATTATTTCCCGCACTCCCATGGGTTGAAGGTACGAGAATTGGGCTCGACCAGATAAAGGAATATCTAGACCAGATTCCAACTATCGGCTAGTGCGGCGCGAGTCTCCTGTAATAGTTGCGGTAGAACTTTGGTCTTTCCGATCACCGGCATAAAGTTCGCATCACCTGACCAACGCGGGACGATATGTTGGTGAATATGTTCAGCAATCCCCGCACCAGAGATTGAACCCTGGTTCATACCCAAATTAAATCCTTGCGCACCGGAGACTTTGCGAATGACCTTCATTGCATGTGCGGAAAGTTCTAGTAATTCATTGCGCTCAAGTGCAGTCAATTCTGTTAGGTCGGCCACGTGACGGTATGTACAAATGAGCACATGTCCTGCGTTGTATGGGTAAAGATTCATTACGACATAAGCGTCTGTGCCACGCGCAACAACCAGCCCTTCAACATCATCGAGTGTCGGGATTCTGCAGAATGGACAAGGAACACCATTTCCAGGGAGAGGTCGATTCTCCCCAGATAAATATGTGGTGCGATGCGGCGCCCATAATCGGCTCCAAGAATCAGGCATCCCTGCTCCGCCGGTGAGTTCTTGATCCATGGTCGCTATATCTGAGTGCGTTGGGAGACTGCGTCTACGATCTCTTGAATGGCATCTGCGATCGCGATTCCATTCTTCTGATCTCCATTGCGATATCGGAATGAGACCGCTCCATTATTTTGATCCTCTTCACCAGCGATCATCATGAATGGAATCTTCTCTAACTGAGCGTTGCGAACTTTTTTCTGCATGCGGTCATCAGATGTGTCAACATCAACCCGAATACCAGCCTTACGCATGTGTGCCGCGATCTCTTGCAGGTAAGGCAGAAAGGCTTCAGCCACTGGAATTCCGCGAACTTGAATTGGAGCGAGCCACGGAGGAAATGCTCCCGCATAGTGCTCTGTTAGGACTCCGAAGAACCTCTCAATGGAACCAAAGAGGGCGCGATGAATCATTACAGGCTGTTGCCTCGAGCCATCTGTGGATTGGTATTCAAGATCAAAGCGCTGAGGCAGTTGGAAATCTACTTGAATGGTTGACATCTGCCAGGTGCGTCCAATTGCATCTTTTGCCTGTACCGAAATCTTTGGACCATAGAAGGCTGCGCCTTCGGGGTCTAGAACTAACTCGAGGCTCTGCTTTTGCGCTGCTTGGCGCAGTGCCTCCGTCGCCTCTTCCCATGCCTCATCGGAGCCTACGGATTTGGCTGGGTTGCGAGTTGAGAGTTCGAGGTAGAAATCATTGAGTCCATAATCGCGCAGAAGATTAAGGACGAAGGTGAGCAGAGAGTCAAGCTCCCCCATCATCTGTTCTTTGGTGCAATAAATGTGCGCATCATCCTGAGTGAATCCGCGCGCACGTGTTAGGCCATGAATAACGCCCGATTTCTCGTAGCGATAGACCGTTCCAAATTCAAAGAGACGCAGCGGGAGTTCGCGATAGGAACGACTGTTGGATTTGTAAATGAGACTGTGAAAGGGACAGTTCATCGGCTTCATGTAGTACTTCTGGCCTTGGCGTTTAATTGTGCCATCAGCGTGAAGTTCCTCATCCATCACCATCGGTGGGTACATCCCCTCGGAGTACCAATCCAAATGGCCAGATGTTTCAAAGAGCGTGGCCTTAGTTAGGTGAGGCGAGTAAACAAACTGATAGCCCTCTTCTTCGTGGCGTTTACGGGAGTAATCCTCCATAGCGCGCCGAACGATTCCACCTTTGGGATGAAAGACGGCCAGACCAGATCCAATCTCTTCTGGGAAACTAAAGAGATCTAGTTCGCTACCCAATCTTCGATGATCGCGCTTCTCTGCTTCTATGAGCAAGGCTAGATAAGCATCGAGTTCATCTTGGGATGGCCACGCGGTGCCGTAGATTCGTTGCAACATCGGATTCTTCTCAGAGCCTCGCCAGTAGGCGCCAGCTGAACGCATCAACTTAAATGCGGGAATATGTTTGGTAGAAGGAAGGTGCGGACCACGACAGAGATCCTTCCAAACCGGGACGCCATCTCTGCCCAGATTGTCGTACATGGTTAATTCAGTGCCACCGACTTCAACGGATGACTCATCATCGCCGCCTTTGATGCCTACTAACTCGCACTTATAAGGCTCAGCCTGGAGTTCAGATAACGCCTCTGATTCAGTGACTACGCGACGTCGAAAACGCTGACCAGCCTTAACGATCTTGCGCATGGCGGATTCAAGCTTCTCAAGATCCTCTGGCGTAAATGGTTTTAGAGGGTCGAAGTCATAGTAGAAACCATCTTTAATGGGAGGTCCTATACCGAGTTTGGTCTCCGGGAAGACCTCTTGCACCGCTTGAGCTAGCACGTGTGCGGTTGAGTGTCGGAGTACAGAGAGTCCTTCGGGTGAACTTATCGATAGCCCTTCGACCACATCGCCCTCGTGGAGCTCCGTCCATAGATCTCGAAGCTCACCATTGATACGGGCAACAACAACACTCGCATTCTCGGCGAAGAGGTGGGTGGGCCGCTGATCGGAGTCGATCTGCCTGCTAACGCCATCTACAGTGACGGTGATAATGGTGGACATGCTCTCAGCCTACCGAATCGCTCACCCTTGCGAATCGGATTGCGCCTCACTCCATAGAAAATCCAGAATCATTTTGCTCTCGATTCCGATCTCCAGTTCGTTCTCTCCTAGCGAGAGTACGGGTGTGGCAATTCTCAAACTCGACATGGCTATAGCGGACTGCACTTTTGGGAGGTCTTTCAGGAATATTTCACTTTCAATAGCCATTCCGCTCTCCAGAGCTAAACCTCGAATTATTCCAGGGAACACTCCTGTAGAGAGCGGCGGGGTAACCCACTGGCCTTCGATGAGGAAGAGGTAGTTGCACGTGGCACCTTCGCCAACTCGGCCCTGCTCATCAATTAAAAGAAGCTCATCAAAACTCTCGAACCTGGTCGCTCGTAGTAAATCCAAATTTCGCCAATAGGGATATGACTTGTGAAGACCTATCCCAGCGGATTGATGATGCGGAGAGATTTGCACCCTGAGGGGTTCTGGGTTCGATTGGTAGGCGGAGATCGAGAGCGAGAATTGCGTTCCAAACGAGAGTCGCAATCTAGCTTTTGGAAATCTGGCTAAATAGGAGATCGCTCGCTGAATCTCTTCTCGCGGTGGGATCTCTATCCCAAGTTTTCTACCTGAAGATTCAGCCCTTTCCATATGTCGATCAAAAAGTAGAGGAGTTCCATCAATCATGAGAAGAGTTTCAAAAATACCGGATCCATACTGCCAGCCTTCTTCATCAAGGCCTCCTGCGATACCTACTAGGCGGTTGGCCTTGAGTTCTGTTTCTCGCCACTCCAAATGAGGATCACTCGGCCATGTAATCCCCGCCCCAGTTCCAAAATAGATTGTTCTCTCCCGACTCCAGAATGTACGTATCGCCAACCCCAATAGCGCCTGATCGCCCTCAATCCATCCAATAAGTCCACAGTAGATATCGCGCGGTGTAGGTTCATTGGCCTCAATGATTGTGATCGCCGAACTCTTTGGTGCACCACTCACTGAACCCGCTGGCAAGAGCCCCTTTAAAATCTCATCCCAACAGATATTTCTTCGCAGAATTCCCTGTACATCCGAGACCAGATGTCTCATTCCTGGATGGTGTTCGGTGCGAAGGAAGTCACTCACTTTCACAGATCCAATTTCACAGATCAGACTGCAATCATTGCGCATCAGATCCACGATCATAATGTTTTCGCTTTGGTCTTTTGTTCCAAAAATATCCCGTGAATTGAAATCCTGAGTCCCCTTTATGGGACTGGTGGTAACCACCTCGCCCTCCCGACGCAGGAAGAGTTCCGGAGAAGCGCTGGCTATCTCCAGACCTGGAATGCGAAGAAATGTTGCATACGGTGCAAAATTTTCTTGTAGCAGTGCGGCGAAGAGTGAATCAAGTGATACCCCGCGGAAAGGTGTTGAGAGAACGCGACATGCATTCGCTTGATAGACGCCGCCCATCGAAATCTCTTTGCGGATCTCTTCAACATATTGGTAATACTCGTTTTTATTGAGCGAGCTCTTCCAAATCGAACGCAGTGGAACCCAATCTTCCGTCTTCGGAAAAGGTTGATCTCGAAGAACACTCCCAAAATGAACGAAGATGCGCTCCCCTTCAAATGAGATAGAGGTCGCCCAAAATCCCCCGCTCTCAATACGGCTTACATCGGAGGTAACCTCAAGGAGATCCGTCGCGAGAATCCCATCCATCCAAAAGAATGGGGCGCCACTTTCCATAACGCCACTTTAGACCAGCGGTAAAGTCAAAAAGCGGCCTTCCTTTGCCACTTCTTGCGACCATAGGCTAGATTTGCCTCTTCAAGTTCGGCCATCATGTGGCTCAATCTGAAAGTGCGGACGTAGCGCAGTTGGTAGCGCGGAACCTTGCCAAGGTTCAGGTCGCCGGTTCGAACCCGGTCGTCCGCTCTAGTAATGCCTTAGTACGATTTGCGCGAAGTTACGCATAAAATATGGTCGGATGGCCGAGAGGCGAGGCTCAGGACTGCAAATCCTGCTACACGGGTTCAAATCCCGTTCCGACCTC
>CAIMNT010000075.1 GCA_903842855.1 uncultured Actinomycetes bacterium | reverse complement strand
TCTTCGCCATATCCAGGCCATACAAGATCTGTGACTTCTTGTAGATCGGAGTCTCAGATGTATTGAGATATTTAGGACCT
The DNA here is from genome assembly GCA_903842855.1 of uncultured Actinomycetes bacterium. Taxonomy (GTDB): domain Bacteria; phylum Actinomycetota; class Actinomycetes; order Nanopelagicales; family Nanopelagicaceae; genus PALSA-747. The sequence continues at coordinate 3,871 of CAIMNT010000075.1, read as the reverse complement.
TGATCTTTATCATCGCTGGCTAACTTGCGAGCTCCGAAACCCACGATGTCACCTGAGATATCTTTGATCGGCCAGACCAAGCGATTTCTGTATCGATCGATCAATCCGCCACGAGCGCTCTCCTTAGTAAGTCCGGCGAGATTAAGCTCCTCGTCCTTATAACCCAGACCTTTAAGGTGTTTGTAGAGCGCATCCCACTCATCGGGCGCATATCCCACTCCAAACAAATCTGCAGCCGACTTATCAAAACCACGACCTGTCAGAAACTCGCGTCCGACTTGGGCGGGTCCTGGCAGACCAAGTTGTTCGCGATAAAAGGCCGCAGCCGCAGTATTTGCGGCAACCAGGCGAGAGCGATTTATGCCGCTTGCCTGGTTAGGCCCAGTGGAGTCATAGTGCAATTGGTAGCCAATTCGCTCGGCTAAGCGTTCAACTGTTTCGGTAAAAGTTAAGTGCTCGAGCTTCATCAAGAAGTTGATGACATCCCCGCCCTGGCCACATCCAAAGCAGTGGAAGTAGCCCTTAGCTGGAGTTACATGAAAGGAGGGACTCTTCTCATCATGGAATGGGCATAGGCCTTTCTTCTGTCCCCCGCCGGCGCCTTTAAGTTGGACGTAATCACCAATGACCTCATCAATATGCGTGTGCTCGCGGACGTAAGTTACGTCTTCGTCTCTAATGCGTCCGGCCATGATGACTATCTTAGGCTTTCGAGTTTGGCGTGCAGTGCGTAAGCCCCAGGATCGGTTAGGGAGGCCACTTGATCGATTACCACTCGCAGGCGCTCATTGTCCGTGCTGGCGCGGCGCCAATCATCGAGGAAGAACGAGTCGAGTGAAGCAGGTGCTTGCGCCAAGACCATCTCTACCAGTTCTTTAATGACTACTTGCTGATCTGCGTAACGCTCTTGGGAAGCGGCGGCATTGATAACATAGAAGGTAGCAATCGATTTGAGGATTGCGACCTCAATTCTTTGGGAACGTGGCACAACTAAGTTGGCGTTGTAACGAGTAAGTGGATTATCACCGTACTCATCGCGGGTAGCACTTTCTGCAGCGAGCGCGAAGCGACCGACTAATTGCGAGGCTAAATCTTTGAGGCGAGCTAGGTGGCGGTGTGATCCGTCATAATTCTTTGGCCAGCAGGAAAGTGCTTGGAGTGAAGCGAGCGCTTGTTGCGCTTCCACCTCTGTCATATCGCTCATGTACGAACCTTGGGCGACAGCGAATAACTCCGAGAGATCTTCGGTCAACCCCTCCAACTTCACATGCCCCGTAACTAGTGCATCCTCCAAATCGTGAACGCTATATGCAACATCATCAGACCAATCCATGATCTGAGCCTCCATAGATTGGCGTCCCTTCGGCGCACCCATGCGGACCCAATCAAAGATCTCCTGATCGTCGTCATAGACCCCGAACTTGCGATTATTCACTGCGCGTGGCCAGGGATATTTGGTGGCGGCATCCAGTGAAGCTCGTGTGAGATTCAATCCGACCGAACGACCATGCTCATCAACGGTCTTTGCTTCAAGTCGCACTAATAATCGGAAGGATTGGGCATTGCCTTCAAAACCGCCACAATCCTGTGAAACCGCATTGAGCGCATCTTCACCATTGTGCCCAAAAGGTGGATGGCCAATGTCGTGGGCAAGGCAAGCGCCTTCCATCAGATCTGGATCTGCTCCAAGTGCCCAACCCAACTCGCGCCCAACTTGAGCGCATTCAAGGGAGTGTGAGAGCCGGGTGCGGGGAAAATCGGCGAGCCATGGGACTGCGACCTGTGTCTTTGCGGCGAGGCGGCGTAAGGCAAAGGAGTGGATGATTCGAGCGCGGTCTCGGGCAAATTCGGTGCGCCCCATGCGTTTGGCCGGCTCATTTAGAAAGCGAGCGCGATCGGCGTCGGTGTAGCCCTGAGACTCAACTGCCTGACGAAGAACCATAAGGGGTTAAGCCTATTTCTTTATTTGATCGCTCAGGTGAATTCCAAAGCGCCCAACGGTCTCATAGGCCAGATATGCGCTGGTCTCGCGGAAGATGTATCGAAAGCCCGTGGCCGCGAGTGATCCCGGGCCGCTTCTAGCAGGGGTGCAACTAGCACTAACTCCGAGGTCTCGGGCTTCTGCCATCGCTCGGTAGCAGTGATAGGGATCGGTCGAGATGATGACGCTTTTAAGGTTATGAATCTTCATGTAACTCACATATGCCACCGTGCTGGTGAGGGTGTCTTTGCCGAGGGGAAGTGCGATGACCGCCTTCCGGGAAATGTGTTGCGCAACCAAAGAGTTGCGACTGGCAGCAGCCTCAGTTGAAAGATCGCCCTTCTGTCCCCCACCAACCGTGATGATCAGTGGGGCAAGTCCGGATTCGAAAGCTAACTTCGCTTGAGTAATGCGTTCGGTGAGAATCGGGGTTGGCTTTCCGTTGTCCTGCGCGGCGCCCAGTACGACGATTACATCGCTCTGATGAATCTCGGGGTGATGAGCCGTCCACCAGATCTGACTAGCCACATAGAGCGGAACGATGATGATCAGAAGAACGATTGCAGCTAAGACTCTTCGGAGAATTTTAAAGAGAAACACAATCAGCCACCAGAAACTGCATCATCAATAGTGATGGATGCGAATTCGTCTGGATCGTTGAGCCAGCCATCTGGAAGATGCACTGCGCGACCATGGCTACGGCGACCACGTGGTGACTCTGCAATCAGAGTTGGGTAAGGCTGCTCCTCAAGCTGCGACAACAAATGATCGAGCTCACCGAGAGATGAGACCATTCCAAAGCCCGCACGAAGTTCGCGTGGAACCGAGAAACCCTTGAGATACCAAGCCATATGTTTGCGAAGATCGCGCATCGCACGACCTTCACTTTCAAAGAATTCAACGAGTAGCTCACCGTGGCGATACATCACCTTGCGAACTTCAAAGAGTGATGGAAGTGCTGGTGACTCCACACCATTAAATGCTGCTACTAAATCTGCAAATAACCATGGACGACCGAGGCATCCGCGTCCCACAACGACTCCGGCGCATCCAGTCTCTTGAACCATGCGAACTCCATCGGCACCGGTCCAGATATCACCATTGCCAAGAACTGGGACTCCTGTTGGTGCCAGGTGCTCCACAAGTTCTGCGATGCGAGACCAATCGGCTTGACCTTCATACATCTGCTCTGCTGTACGCGCATGTAGCGCGACCCAGGCGACGCCGAGATCTGCTGCAGATTTCGCGGCATCTAAATAGGTGTGGTGATCACTATCGATGCCAACCCGCATCTTTACAGTTACTGGAATTCCATATTTAGCAGCAGCCTTTACCGATGACTCCACAATCGCGCTAAAGAGTTTGCGCTTATAGGGAAGTGCCGCTCCCCCGCCGCGACGAGTGACCTTAGGTACTGGGCAACCGAAGTTAAGATCAATATGGTCTGCAAGATTTTCCGCGCCTAATAAATCAATGGCTTGACCAACGACTGTTGGATCAACGGCATATAACTGAACAGATCGAGGTGATTCGCCTTTACCGGGAGTGATCAAGCGGAGAGTCTCCGGATGGCGTTTTATAAGAGCGCGGGCGGTAACCATCTCTGAGACAAAGAGTCCTGCGCCTTGTTCGCGGCATAAGGTTCTAAAGGCCGAGTTGGTGATTCCGGCCATCGGAGCCAAGACGACCGGGGTATCCAAGATGACTTCATTATTCGCAAACTGCCCATTGTTAATGGGCAGGCGAAGTGGAGCAACCTTGGTGATCATGAATTAGGCCCCGAGTAGGCGAGGTGCGAGCCAGGCTTGCACCTGATCAATGCCAATGCGTTCTTGCGCCATCGTGTCGCGATCGCGGATCGTGACGGCATTGTCCTCCAGGGATTCAAAG
>CAIMNT010000074.1 GCA_903842855.1 uncultured Actinomycetes bacterium | reverse complement strand
TCTCTCACCTAGTAGCTCGTTACACCGCTCCAGGAAGTACCGTCGTTTCGCCAATCTTAGTCGATCCGACTGTTGTTACTAACACGACCGTCCCGCTTACAAATGTTGTGGTGTTTACGGTTCCGGATCCAGATAAGTGGAGTGCAACAATTGCAGATCCCACCATCGTCTCATTTACACCAGGCGGAAATCAGGGTACTTACACAACCAACCCTGGATTAAAACCTCTCAAAAAGGGAACAACTATCGTCACGCTTAATCACAACGGAGCGACGATCGCCTTCACTGTAACTGTTGATTGATTAATGCAGAATATTTACTGCTCGGGCTATAACTAGCCCGACAGTAATAAGTGAGGTGGCGCTCTGCACCATCATCAACATCTTCGCCCAACGAGTCAGAGGCATTACATCGGTTGGACTAAATGCACTCGCATTGGTGTACGAGGTAAATAGATAGTCGAAGTAGGTGGGTGTCCATTCGGCGGGTGAGTACTCAGCGTTAGTCATTTGCGGGAAGAGAAAATCAGGAAAAGGATCTATCGCCTCGGCCCGAGCGCCTGGACCTCCACGATCAAATTCCCAGTACCAAAGGCTAAAGACCACCATATTCGTGAGCCAGATCGAGCCTCCAAAAGCTAAAAGGCTTGTAGGGCTCTTGATGGTTCCATCTATAAGACGCTGTACCAATTGCACTGCCGAGGCGATGTTGCTGGCCGTCATTACTCCGGTTAAGGCAATACCGGTCCACCACGTACTTTTACGGTGAGCATTAATTCGACCAGGGCTTATGGCGAAGAGGGCAAGCATCAGGACTGCCTCAACGATGCAGATCTCCGGTTGGATCTTTAGCGAGAGCGTCTTTGGTAGGAGGTATTGCAGCAGGATTACAACGGCGACTACGAAGGAGACGGGCCAGCGATGCTCCCCAAGGTGGGGACGATGCCAGTGGGGAACTTTGCGAATATGGATCTCAGGACCGCTCATGAGGGCATCCTTTCAACAGGGGGGAGTTGGTACAAGCCTCATTGGTCCTTCAATCGAATTTCACCCGAAGGCGCTATGCCTGTAACCTTGCGGGCGAAGGTCCGCCCCCCTAGCTCAGTCGGTAGAGCGTTTCCATGGTAAGGAAAAGGTCAACGGTTCGATTCCGTTGGGGGGCTCGAAAAATACTCTTGGCGGGGTAGCTCAGCTTGGTAGAGCATGCGGCTCATAATCGCAGTGTCGCCGGTTCAAGTCCGGCCTCCGCTACCAAAACTACGCTCTAATTCCATGGAATTAAGCGTGATTTAGACGAAAGCCAAGGGATGAAGTAACCTTCACCTCTTACTTTGAATTAGCCTTAAGACCAACTTTGAGACTAAGACGACACTAGAAGACACTAAAAGGAGCACGACCATGGCAAGCAAGAGCGCGGATGTCCGCCCTAAGATCACTATGGCCTGTGTCGAGTGCAAAGAGCGTAACTACATCACCAAGAAGAACCGCCGTAACGACCCAGATCGCCTTGAGCTCAAGAAGTTCTGCCCACGTTGCAAACTTTCTACGGTTCACCGCGAAACTCGTTAATTAATGCTTAACCCCGACCTCGTCGGGAGCACCTTTGCAGGTGCCACAAGTACCACCATTACCTCAGAATCTATATCTTCCTTTGCCCTGGCTTTAGGCGAATCAGATACTCATATTGCGCCACCCACTTACGTGATCACAATCTCACTTGAACAATCCCAATCTGTTTTGGAGGGTTCCGGTCTGGATTGGAGCCGCGTAGTTCATGGTGATCAGAGATTCGCGATCAATAAACCACTGAAAGCCGGCATGGAGATTACCTGTAACTCCAGCATTGAGAGCGCTCGCGTTGTTGCCGGAAATGAAATTGTCACTGTCCGCAGCGACTTGATTGAATCTGGTGAGGTGGCTGTTTCGAGTTGGTCAACCTTGGTCTTTCGCGCATGAGTACTTTAGTTGCGGGGCAGGTGCTTCCTTCCAAGACCTACATAATTAATCGTGCCGCCCTTGTAACTTACGCAAACGCTAGTGGCGACCAGAATCCAATCCATCAGAATGAAGAATTCGCTAAATCTGTTGGCCTAGAAAATGTCATTGCCCACGGTATGTACACCATGGGATTAGTCGGTCAATACATCAGCGAAGTGGCTGGGAGTAGCTCCAAAGTTAAAGAGTTTTCGGCACGATTTACCAAGCCAGTTGTTGTTCCTGCAGATACCAATGTTGAGTTGGTTGTCACGGCAACTGTTGTGGAAGTAAATGAAGACTCTGCAAAATTAGAAGTCAGCGCTACCTGCAACGATATTAAAGTTTTGGGAATGACTAAAGCCGTAATCTTGCTATGAGCGCTCCAGAAGTCGTGGTCGAACTAGCGCGGGCAAGGCTTGCTGCGCGAGCTGCTAAAGATTGGGCATTGGCAGATCAGTTAAGAACTCAGATCGCAGAGTATGGCTTTGAAGTCCTTGATGTGGCCGATGGATTCGAGTTCAAATTAAAGTCGCCGTTCCCGATCGTCTCTTGCATCGGTGACTTAAGAAAATTTACTGATAAATCCTTTCCAAGTGCGATCGCATTGATTGCAGATGGCTTTATCGAGGATCTCATTGGAACTATTCAGGCTGCGAAGAAATGGGCGCCGGAAGATTGTGCAATCCTAGTTTTGATATCTGGACAACCAGAACTTCACGATCTTGCGACTCAACTCGATTCCCGAACCTTTATTACGCAAATCCAAGAAGGTGTGGGGTGGGCTGAGGCGGCAAATGCACTCCTCAAATTTGCACCTGCACCCTATGTAATCATCATGGATCCATCTACTCGTTTTCTGGGTGATGCAGTTACTCCAGCAGTCTCTGAACTCGCCTCAGGAGAGTGGGCAGCAGTGGGTTGGCACGGCGGATTAATCAATATTGAAGATGACTGGCGCAGCGTGGAGGATAAAGGAGTTGGGGAGGTAGATGTGCTTTTTAGTTACTTCCTCGCCGTGAATCGCGAATATGCCATTGAATGCGGTGGATTTAATAATCGTGCCATCTACTATCGCAATGCTGACATTGAATTTTCACTCCGACTTCGTCAGGCTCATGGGAAATTAGTCCAAATCGAACTTCCGTTAGAGCAAGCCAGGCACCACGGGTATTACGACACCGATCCGAGCTACCGCGATGAACAATCCAAGAAGACTTACGATCGAATTCTGGAGAGATTCCGCGGTAAAAATGAGATCTTGGTAGCGCGCCGCTAGCCTTTACCCATGACCAACCTCTCCGAGCTCACCACCTTGCACGTGGGTGGCCCTGCGCAGCAGGTGGTGAAAGTTCAAACGGAGTTGCAACTCATTGAGGCCGTTCAAGCCGCAGATAGCACTGGTACGCCACTGTTAATAATCGGCGGAGGATCAAATCTTCTCGTTGGAGATGCTGGCTTTGCTGGAACGGTTATCGTTGTCGAAACGACTGGAAACTCATACGAGATCGATGCATGTAGCGGAGGAATGTTGCAGGTCGCCGCCGGTGTCGATTGGGATGAGTTCGTCGCATTCACGCTTGAGAAGAGATTGGCGAACCTAGAGTCCTTAAGTGGAATACCTGGAACTGTAGGTGCGGCGCCGATTCAAAATATTGGCGCATATGGACATGAAGTCTCGGAAGTAATTGCGCGCGTGCGAACCTACGATCGCATAGAAAAAGCCGTTAAGACTTTCACCGCTGATCAGTGTGAATTTAGTTATCGCGACTCAATTTTTAAGCGCTCAGCCGGCAGATATGTGATTTTAGATGTTACTTTTCAATTGCGTCGTGGAGAACACTCCTTGCCAATTAAATACAAAGAGTTGGCCGAGACATTGGGCGTGGAACTCGATTCTCGCGCGCCTACGATTGATGTTCGCAACGCCGTGCTCTCCTTGCGCGCCAAGAAAGGCATGTTGGTTGATGCACAACATCACAATCAATCTGCCGGATCATTCTTTGTAAACCCCATTGTCTCTCCGGAGATTGCTGCAACGTTACCTGCGGGTGCACCGCGTTGGCCACAACCAGATGGAACCATCAAAGTTTCTGCGGCATGGTTGATGGAGCACGCCGGAGTCACTAAAGGTGAATCGCATAACGGTGCCAAGATTTCGGACCATCACGTTCTCGCGCTAGCTAATGGTGGCAATGCAACCGCGGAAGACATAATTTCGCTTGCACGAAGTGCGCGAGATCGGGTACACGCTAAATTCGGAATCACTCTGATTCCCGAAGTTCGGTTTGTAGGAGTTGAGTTTTAACGAGCCTCGGAAAGTAGCGCCTTAACGCGAGCAATTCCTTCGACAATATCGGCATCGCCCAGGGCGTACGAGAAGCGCAGGTAACCAGATGGTCCAAAAGCTTCACCTGGGACGGCAGCAACTTCCGCCTCTTCAAGAATCAGGGTCGCGAGTTCAGCAGAAGTTTGTGGACGCTTTCCACGAATCTCTTTTCCAAGAACTCCCTTGACCGATGGATAGACATAAAAAGCACCAGTAGGAGTTGGGCACACAACCCCTGGGATCTCATTGAGTAGGCCAACGATGAGCTTGCGGCGACGATCAAAAGCCACACCCATCTCATGAACCGCGGTTAGATCACCAGTGAGTGCTGCAATAGCAGCACGTTGTGAAACATTGGAAACGTTGGACGATAGGTGTGACTGCAAATTCGTTGCAGCCTTGATGACATCTTTAGGTCCGATCATCCAGCCCACGCGCCAACCAGTCATTGCATATGTCTTGGCGACTCCATTGAGGATGATGGTTGTATCCGCCAAAGCCGGAACTACGACAGGCATGCTTGGAGCGGTGGCGCCGTCATATAGAAGATGTTCATAGATCTCATCGGCGATGATCCAGATGCCGTGAGCTAGCGCCCACTCACCGATCGCCTTAACCTGTTCCGCAGAGTAAACAGAACCCGTTGGATTAGAAGGCGAACAGAATAAAAGCGCCTTCGTCTTATCGGTACGAGCGGCTTCTAGTTGTTCTACTGTAACTAGATAGTTTTGGGTTTCATCGGCGAATACTTCAACGGCAACTCCACCTGCCAACTTGATGCACTCGGGATAAGTGGTCCAGTAAGGGGCTGGAAGAATTACTTCATCCCCAGGATTAATGATCGTGGCAAAGGCTTGGTAGACCGCCTGCTTTCCACCGTTGGTGACGAGTACTTGATCTGCGGTAATCACATAATTGGAATCGCGAAGGGTTTTTGCAACGATGGCATCGCGTAACTCTGGTAGTCCCGGGGTCGGGGTGTAGCGATGGTTGGCGGGTTTGGCGGCAGCCTCAATAGCAGCCTGAACGATGTAATCAGGCGTAGGAAAGTCAGGTTCACCTGCGCCAAATCCAATTACCGGCTTTCCCGCTGCTTTCAGCGCTTTAGCCTTGGCATCCACTGCGAGGGTGGCTGACTCGGCGATTGCTGCAATTCGGGTAGAGATTCTGGATTTTTCTAGCTTATCTGCGCTCATATGGGGAAGTATGCCAAACATGGCCCCGCTCTGGAGCCGACCAAAAAGGCCCTCGGTTTTACTCCCACCCCCGCTGGGCCTTAGACTCCTCGTTCTGGCGCTTGCATTAGGTCATGATGACTCATGTCTTAACAACGCTCGAAGGGCAGTAGCTCAACTGGCCAGAGTTCCGGTCTCCAAAACCGGCGGTTGGGGGTTCAAGTCCCTCCTGCCCTGCAAGT
>CAIMNT010000073.1 GCA_903842855.1 uncultured Actinomycetes bacterium | reverse complement strand
GCTGAACTTGCCGCAGCTGATTCCGCCACGATGTCAGAACTCTTTGGCGCTGCTCGCGAACTCGCATCCACGCTGGGTCTAGATGGTTACCGCCTGACTTTTAATACTGGAGCAAGCGCGGGACAGAGCGTTTTTCATGCACATCTTCATCTTTTAGGTGGCCGCCCATTCGCTTGGCCGCCAGGTTAACCGTAAGATTTGGAATTAATGGAGAGACCTTTGATTACCGTCCCAGCCGCCATTCCTATGGTCGCGCTTACTGGACCCCAAGATTCCTACCTGCGCATCTTCGAAGCTACTTTCCCCGGGTTGCTCATCACCTTCAGGGGCAATGAGATCTTCGTCAAAGGCGAGATCCACGAGAGCTCACAATTCGAGGTTCTGGTAAAAGAGTTGTTGGTATTGATTCGTGCTGGACAGACGCTGAGCCTTGATGCAATTCATCATGCGATCGGCATGGTTAAACACGTTCCGGTTGATCATCCAGCCGAAGTTTTATCTCTTAACATTTTAAGTAATCGCGGAAAGACGATCCGTCCCAAGACTGCTAATCAGAAGCGTTATGTCGAGGCGATCGATCAGAACACAATCACATTTGGCGTTGGTCCCGCTGGTACCGGCAAGACCTATCTGGCAATGGCCAAAGCCATTCAGTCTCTGCAAGCTAAAGAAGTTAATCGCATCATCCTGACTCGTCCTGCTGTTGAAGCTGGTGAGCGCCTAGGATTTCTACCTGGAACTTTGCAAGAGAAGATCGATCCTTACCTCCGTCCACTCTTTGATGCGCTTCATGACATGATCGATCAAGAATCGATTCCTCGCTTAATGGCTTCCGGGATCATTGAGATCGCTCCTCTTGCCTACATGCGCGGTCGCACACTCAATGATGCCTTTGTGATTTTGGATGAGGCCCAGAACACTTCTGCTGAGCAGATGAAGATGTTTTTAACTCGTCTGGGTTTTGGCTCCAAGATGGTGATCACGGGTGATGTAACTCAGGTTGATCTACCTAACGGAACTCCATCTGGTCTTAAAGTTGTGGGTGAGATATTGGATGGAGTGGATGACATTTGTTTCATGCATCTGACCGCCGAGGATGTAGTGCGAAATCGTTTGGTCGGTGAGATCGTGAGCGCCTACGGACGCTTCGACGCCGCGAAGCCAGCAAATTTTAGGCCGTTACGTACATCTGGAAGCGGTGATCGCTAAGCGCCTTTGGCGTGCGCCATGAATATAGAACTTTCTAATGAGTCGGGTGTCGAGGTAGACGAGGCTGAGATAGTGAGCGTCGCAGAATTCGCAATGCGTCGCATGGGACTCCATGAAGATTGTGACCTCGCGATATCCATAGTCGATGAGTCGCGCATGAGTGAGTTACACGAAGAGTGGATGGATCTGGAAGGTCCAACAGATGTACTTTCTTTTCCAATGGATGAGGTCGAACCTCATTCACCAGAGCCAGGGATTGTTGGAGATATCGTGCTCTGTCCCCAATTTGCGCAAGCTCAAGCGAAGAAGGGCCTGGCGGCAGAACTTCATCTCCTGACCATTCACGGCATCTTGCATTGTCTTGGTTACGACCATGCCGAGCCCGAAGAAGAGTTGATCATGTTTGGTTTGCAAGACTCGATACTCGCTCAGTGGCAGGTGCGCTAATGCTGACCAAGCTCCTGCGCAAACTTAAGAGTTACGGAATCACACTTCCTACTATTTTTAACGACGAGAGTGATCTGCGCAAACTGGTGGATCAAGCGGGGGAGCGATCCATCATCGCCGACTCACAGCGCGAGATGATTCAATCGGTTTTAGATTTAGGCGAAACTCTGGTTCGCGAGTTGATGGTTCCGCGTACCGACATTGTCTGGATTGAGGGCGAGCGAACGCTACGTCAAGGGTTATCGCTGGCTTTGCGCTCAGGTTTTACTCGTATCCCAGTTATCGATGAGAACCTTGATGAGGTAATCGGAATCGCCTACGTTAAAGATTTGGCAAGGCGCGTTCATGAACATCGCGAGTCAGAGCAGAGTGAGACCGTCGCTGAGCATTTGCGTCCCGCCACCTTCGTTCCGGAGAATAAGACGGCGGCAGATCTGCTCAAAGAGATGCAGCGGGATCAGATTCATATGGCTATCGTGATTGACGAATATGGTGGTACCGCGGGGCTTATAACCATCGAAGATATTCTGGAAGAGATTGTCGGTGAAATCGCTGACGAATACGATGATGAGACCGAGGAGATTGAGTGGCTTTCAGATAGCCAAGCGCGATTATCTGCGCGGTTAAATCTTGATGACTTTGCAAATGCATTTAAGATCGAGTTAGAAGAAGCGGCCCGTGAAGATGTAGATAGCGTCGGGGGTTTACTTGCCAAGCAGTTGGGACGCGTCCCGATTCCGGGAAGTGAAATAACCGTGGCCGACTGGAGCTTGGTGGCTGAACGCCCAGTTGGACGCCGCCACCGCATCGCAACCGTGCTGGCCACAAAGGCCCAACCTACGCTGGATGAGAGCGAGCCGAAGTAGCCTGAATAAGCAGGTAGGGTTGGCTTATGCGTATTGTGCGATTTACGCCGAACGAATCGGTCGGCATCGGCACCGATCCCCATTTTGGAGTCCTCAACGATAAGGATGTAATCCTGGTCCTCAATGGCGACCCTATTTATTCTGGAATCATCCCAACGGAGACCACGGTTGCCTTATCCGATGTGAAGCTACTAGCTCCGATCATCCCGCGCAGCAAAGTGGTCTGCATCGGCAAGAACTACGCCGACCACGCTGCCGAGATGAACTCTGTGGTTCCAACGGAGCCGATCATCTTTTTAAAGCCCAACACCTCTGTCATCGGTCCTAACGACACTATCCAATGGCCACGTATGTCAGATCGAGTCGATTTCGAGGGAGAACTTGCCATCGTTATCGGGCGTATTTGTAAAGATGTGCCTAAAGAGCGCTTTAGCGATGTGATTTTTGGATACACGATCGCCAACGATGTAACTGCGCGCGATCTGCAAAGCAAGGATGGACAGTGGACCCGAGCTAAGGGATTCGACACCTTCTGTCCGCTTGGACCTTGGGTGGAGACTGATTATGTACCTGGCGATCAGATGGTGCAGACAACTGTCAATGGCGAGGTAAAGCAGCTAGAGCCATTGAGTTCCATGATCTTTAAGATCCCAGAGATCATTGCATTTGTAACCCAGGTAATGACGCTCCTTCCTGGCGATGTAATTTTGACGGGTACTCCAGCCGGCATTGGTCCGATGGCAGCTGGATCCGTGGTTGAGGTCAGCATCGAAGGTATCGGTGTATTGAGTAACAAGGTGAGTTCTAAGAATGTCTAGCTCTAAAGAGGTACGAGTTCGTTTTGCACCCTCTCCTACGGGGGAGTTGCATGTCGGAAATATTCGCACCGCTCTCTTCGATTGGGCCTATGCGCGTCACACTGGTGGAAAGTTTGTCTTTAGAATCGAAGATACCGATACCGAACGCGTTACTGATGAATACATTCAGGCTGCACTGGGAACCCTGCGTTGGCTGGGATTGGATTGGGATGAGGGTCCCGAGGTTGGCGGTCCTTATGGTCCCTATCTCCAATCACAGCGCCTAGATATTTATGCCAAATACGCCAAGCAATTTCTCGATAAGGGTTTTGCTTATCATTGCTATTGCTCGGCTGAAGAGTTGGAAGCGGTTCGCGAAGCACAACGCGCTGCCAACGTCGCACCGGGTTACAACGGTCACTGCCGCAATCTGAGTGCGGAGCAAATCACCGCATATGTAGCAGCAGGTCGCAAACCTGTCGTGCGTATGTTGATGCCCGAAGGAAGCACTACATTCACTGACTTGAGTCGCGGCGAGGTGAGCTTCGATCATACTTTCGTGCCCGACTTTGTTCGAGGACGTGCAGATGGTTCACCGCTC
>CAIMNT010000072.1 GCA_903842855.1 uncultured Actinomycetes bacterium | reverse complement strand
CGCGGCCCCGTCGTCTAGTGGCCTAGGACTCTGGCTTCTCAAGTCAGCTACGAGGGTTCGAATCCCTTCGGGGCTACCACTTCCGCGCTAAGACTGGAGAGAACCCCATGCAGTGGTCATCTCTCGTCAATATCTGCGATCTCATCGCTACCTTCGCCTTTGCCACCGTGGGAGCCCGCGTGGCTGCCGCCAATGGCATGGATTACGGTGGGATTGTCTTGATCGCAGGGGTCTCATCTCTGGCCGGCGGAACCTTCCGCAACCTCTTCTTGGTCCACCAACCCGCCTGGGTGCTCAACCCTTGGTTATTCGCCTCTGTGCTTGGTGCAGTCCTCATCACCATCGTTCGCAAGAGCTCCGAGCCGGTCGGTCGTTTCTTACTCGCCTTGGATACCTTCGGCTTAGCCGTAGCAACAGTTTCGAGCACCAATTACGCCTTGGGTTTTCATGTAACTCCAGTGATTGCTGTGATCCTCGGAATTACAGGCGCAGTGACCGGTGGGCTGCTTCGAGATGTCTTGTCACAAACCAAGCCTGTCCTGTTGCACCGCGAGACGATCGGAACATCTGCGCTCGCCGGAGCCGCTGTCTATGTAGCGCTCAATGAGTTAAACGTGAACAAAGCAATACCAGCGATCATTGGTGGGTTGGTTGTGGTGATCGTGCGAGAACTGTCCATTAAGTACTCTTGGAATCTACCGCGTATAACTCGCTAACAAGCTAGTTAAATTCCGAAAACCTTGAGTACTCCCAGTGAGAAGGCTCCAAAGGTTATCCAAAGAATAATTCCAAATGCCAACGGAGCGCCACCAATCTTTCGCAGCGCCGCAAATCTGACTTTGATGGCCATAGAGAAGAGTCCGAAGGCTAAGAGAAATTTAGAAAGGTTATTTAATACGCCAATTTCATGGGAGGTGAGCGTTATGAAGTTATTTAATATTACACATCCAATAAATGCCATGATAAAGGGCGGAAGCAGTTTCCTGACTTTAACGGATTGATCTTCTCCAGCACTCTTCGTACCGCTAATGGATAAGAAAATTAGGAGCGGGGCGAGAAGCACCACTCGCGAGAGTTTTGTTATCACCGCAAATTTTATGGTGCTGCCCCCTACAAGTGATGCGGTAGCGATCACCTGCCCAATGTCATGAACTGCCGCACCGATCCAGGATCCTGCGGTGAGGTTGCTGAGTGACAAAAGACGAGTAACGGGAGGGATGACAAAGATCGAAAGCGTCCCGAGTACGGTCACAAGTCCAACCGCATAGGAGATCTCGTCTTTATCGCTCTTGCGCGCAGCTCCTACGGCGGCGATCGCGGAGGCTCCACAAATGGAAAATCCGCTCGCAAGTAAAAGTGAGAGCCCGGGAGTGAGTCCGACACGTGGCCCCAACCAGCGGGTGACGGTGAAGGTCACGAGAACCACTGTCAAGATGGCGAGAAAACCCTTCCACCCGACTGATCTAAGATTCGAAAAACTTATTTGAAAGCCCAAGAGCGCTATGCCGATTCGCATCCCATACTTAGAGATCAGCGGGGCTCCTTGATCAATGGAACTCTGGCTTGAAACTAAATTCCCAATGATCAGTCCACTTAGCAATGAGAGAAACAATGGACTTAAGGATGGGAGAAGATGGCTGATGAAGAAAGTGAGTAAGACTATGGGCGCTCTGAGGGAGATATATCTGAGCGCGCTCTTACTCACTTCGATAGTTTAGGCGCATAGGAGAGGTTTGACGGGAAGGCGTCAGAGGTTCTCAATGATTTGAGCGGATGACGGGAATCGAACCCGCACTGTCAGCTTGGGAAGCTGACGTGATACCACTTCACTACATCCGCATTTCTTATTCTGGAAATTAAGGTATCAGTTAAGCGTAAAACGCGCTAACTTCTCTTCGAAATAGCTACTTCATCGAGAGTTACCAGGATATGTTTGAAGCTTTTTCCGGTCGCACGAGACATGCCTATCTCGCAGGTGAGATTGGTCGATAAGTAGGCATCGAAGTGCTCACCCGAGATGGATGCTGCCTCTCTCTTGGTGGCACTCGCCGTTAATTCTGGATGAAGCATCCCGCGATCGCCAGCAAAGGCGCAGCAACCCCATTCGTCAGGAGTGATCGCGCTATTAGATATCGCAGAAGCCAGAAGTTCAAGGTTCTTGTTGGAACCTAACAAGGTGCTGGAACACGTTGGATGAAGCACAACTGAATTAAGTTTCTGAGTGACTTCAATGTTGGGAAGTAGCACGGTTGCAGCAAAGTCGATGGAGTCGATAATTTTTAAGGTGGAGTCTGATTTCGATTTAAGCGCTTTGAGCAGTCCTTCAGAACAAGAAGAGTTTTCGCAGACGATTGGTAGACGTCCATTGTCACTAGCTTTGAGGAGACCTTGGTAAGTCCTCTCCACCATCGTGGAGTACCCCTCGGTCATCCCCTTGGACTTCCAAGGGGTTCCGCAGCACATTTCGGAGATTCCGTCGGGGATAGTAAATCGAACTCCTGCCTTGCGAGCCAGAGATTGCAGCGACGCAGCGCTCTCGGCCTCAAAGATGCTCTCTAGGCAAGAGGCAAAGAAGACGAACTCGGCATGAGGCTCACCGTGTGAAGTTCTACCTTTCCCACCACGTGGCAAATCCTTGGACCAGAGTGGGACTCGATCTGTGCCCAACACATCACGTAAGCCTTTGTTGATGGGTTCAACGATAGAACTTGGTAAATGTGAAACGGCGCTGAGTGCGGAACCGATTCCATTGATAGCACCCGCCCAATGAAGTGCGACTTGATTCCAGATGGCATCTGCGATTCCATCATTACGTTCCGCTCGCAGAGTAGTTACAAGCGTTCCAGTGTTTATTCCCACTGGACACGAACTCTCGCAGAGTCCGTCAACTGCGCATGTCTCTTCAACGCTGTATTCAGAACTCTTACGCAATTCGGCGGCAAGTGCTCGGTCACCGCTGGACTCTGCGCTCTTGAGCGCCCGTTGAATCACGATGCGTTGGCGGGGAGTGGTGGTTAGATCTTTGCTTGGGCAAATGGGTTCGCAATAACCACACTCCACGCAGCGATCGGCAACAGCCTCAATAGTCGGATTGAATTTTATATTGTTCATATGCGCAAGAGCATCACTGGAAATGAGCACTCCTGGATTAATGACCTGAGCGGGATCGAAAGCATTCTTGATACGAACCATAATTTCGTAGAGCTCTGCGCCGTACTGGCGTTCCACGAAAGGTGCCATCATGCGCCCAGTTCCGTGCTCGGCCTTGAGGGAGCCGCCCTTGGATAGAACTAGCTCTACCATTTCTTCGGTGAAGAGGCGGTAACGTTGCGCCTTTTGCGCATCCTTAAAGTCCTCATTTATTAAGAAGTGAATATTTCCGTCCTTAGCGTGGCCAAAGATGACGGCATCGTCATACCCATGTTTTGCGAATAGTTCTTGAAGTGCGAGACAGGTGGGCGCTAACGCGGGCACGGGAACCGCTATATCTTCCAGGAGCGCGGTCGTGCCAGATCTTCTGGCGCCTGCCACGGTTGCGTACAGCCCCTTGCGGATATGCCACAGCTCAGCGCGAATTTCTGGGTCGGTAGTGAGAAGTGGATCGTTGACGGCTCCTATGTGATTTAAAGTCTGTTGAGCACCTTCGATGAGCAGGAGTAGCTCATTCTCGTCCACACCTTGATATTCGACGAGAAGTGCGGCGTGGTCAAAGAGTTCTATCTGGCTCAAATCGACTTCGCCGGCGCGCAATGAGGCGGAGTCCATCAACTCGATCGTTGCAGGGTTGGTAGTTACTAGTGGTTCTAGTGCGGCCGTTGCGGCGCTGAGATTTTCAAAGATTAAGAGCGTCGTTGCAGCGAAGCTAAGTAAGGGGACGGTATTAAAGACTGCCTCTGCAATAAAACCTAAGGTTCCTTCACTGCCAATAAGTAGATGTAGAAAAATTTCTATGATGGAGTCAAAATCAATAAATGAGTTGAGGCCATATCCCATGGTGTTCTTGATCAGATACTGATTACGAATCTGTTCTACAAGAGCTGGCTGCGCGTGGATCTCTTCCTTCATAGCAGTAATCTCGCTGTATAACTCAGGGGCGGCCTCTCTCAGCTGTCGACCTGCATCTGCGTCAGCGGAGTTAATGATCGCGCCGTTATACAAAACGACTGTGGCGCTCTGCAAAGTTCGATAAGTATTGTCGGTGATTCCGCAGGCCATTCCACTTGAGTTGTTTGCAATGACTCCGCCGATCGTGCAGGCAATTTCACTTGCAGGATCTGGCCCCAGTTTGCGCCCAAAGCGGGCGAGCCTGGCGTTGATTGCGCGCACAGTTGCACCGGGTTGTACCCGTACGCGGGCTCCGCCATCTAGAACTTCGATCTTTCTAAAAAATTTACGAGTATCAATCAGAATCCCGGCGCTGACTGCTTGTCCCGAAAGGCTAGTTCCGCCGCTTCTAAAGGTGACGCTGGTCTTGTGCTGGCTGGCGTAGGCAAATAGTTGCGCTATCTGTGCCACGTTCTGCGCAGTTGCGACTGCATTTGGAATCAACTGAAAGTGCGAGGCATCTGAAGATATGCGGTAGCGATCGATGGCTCGCGTTGAGATTAATTCTTCAAGCGGACCGAGGGTATTAGTGGGACTCACGACTTACTTTGTCTCCACTCGAACCGATTAGGAAATCAAGATCCGCACCCGTGTCAGCGCCCTGGACGTGGTCGACATAAATCTTGGCCCAACCGCGAACAGGTGTCGCGTAGGCGGCAGCGCTCACGGTGCTTGGCTTTCTAGCGTTCAATTCGGCATCGCTAATTTCGATATTCAATGTTCTATTAGGAACATCAAGAACAATGATGTCACCGGTCTGAACCAGCGCTAGAGGACCACCAGCTGCAGCCTCCGGGGATACATGTAAGACGATAGTTCCGTAGGCGGTTCCGCTCATGCGACCATCGCTAATGCGGACCATATCTCGCACGCCTTGCTCCAAAATCTTCTTTGGTAGTGGCATATTTCCGACTTCTGGCATTCCTGGATAACCCTTGGGACCGCATCCTCGCAGGATCAAGACGGTCTCCTTTGTGACATCGAGATCAGGGTCGTCGATGCGAGCGTGTAAATCTTCGATGCTTTCAAAGACAAGTGCGGGTCCACGATGGGTCAATAACTCAGGAGTCGCAGCACTGGGCTTAATAATGGCGCCATTAGGGGCCAGATTTCCACGGAGTACCGCGATACCAGCGTTCTGCATTAGTGGATCTGCAGGACTCATGATGACTGTCTTATCAAAGACCTCATTCCCTGGTAGGTAGTCGGTGAGTGGATGGCCGGTGACAGTGATTGGAGTTGAAGAGAAGCGTTCTGGAATTTGTGCCAGTAAGGCGAGCAGTCCGCCAGCTCTAAAGAGGTCTTCCATCAAGAATTCACCGGATGGAGCCAGATTAGCTAAGAGCGGAATATCTCGACCGGTCTTATCAAAGTCCTCAAGTGTGAGATCGATTCCAAGTCGACCTGCGATTGCCAATAAGTGAACTACTGAGTTACTGCTGCCACCCACTGCTGCGACTGCGGTAATAGCATTGATAAAAGATTCTTTGATCATGATCTGTGATGGTCTGCGATCTGCTGCCACCATCTCGACAATCAGTCGGCCAGTGTCATGGGAGAGGGATAACAGGCGCGCATCGGCAGCTGGTGTCCCAGCAAATCCAGGAATCGTCATGCCAAGTGATTCTGCAATTACAGCCATAGTGGAGGCAGTACCCATTGTGTTGCAATGGCCCTTGCTTCGAATCATCGATGATTGCGACTTGGTAAATTCTTGATTGGAGAGCTCGCCGCTTCGAACTTCCTCACTCAATCGCCACACATCGGTGCCGCAACCCAGTGGTTGACCTTTAAATGTTCCGGTGAGCATGGGTCCGCCTGGGACCACGATTGCAGGAATATCAACAGAGGCGGCTGCCATCAGGAGTGCTGGAATAGTTTTATCGCAACCACCTAAGAGCACGACTCCATCGATTGGATTGGCGCGCAACATTTCTTCAATAGCCATAGCTGCCATATTGCGCCACAACATCGCGGTTGGTTTTACTTGAGTCTCACCGGGGGAGACGACAGGAAGATTGAGTGGAATCCCGCCCGCCTCCCAAATTCCTTTTTGAACGTACTCCGAGACTTCGTTGAGGTGCATATTGCAAGGAGTTAAATCTGATGCGGTATTTGCGATTGCGATGTGTGGCTTCTTACCATCAAAGGCATCTTCGGGAAGTCCACGTCGCATCCATGCGCGGTGAATGTAGGAGTTGCGATCGTTGCCGCCATACCAACCTTGACTTCTTAACTCGCTCATCACCGCTCACTCACTATTCCATTAGTTGGAACTAAGCATTAGCATTTAGAAAACTATAGCATTGCGATGTTGTCACACCTCGACCGTGAAGGGAACTGCGTGCGCGCTCTCCGAGTAGTTTCACCGAATACGGTAGAGATTCAAGAGGTCCCAGACCTTTCGCCAGGAGTTGGCGAAATACTTTTAGATGTTGATCGGGTAGGAATCTGCGGGACCGATGTCGAATTATTTACGGGCGAGATGGCCTATTTTCAATCTGGTCGAACCACCTTCCCTGTTCAACTCGGACATGAATGGACGGGCATTGTCACTGCAGTTGGCGTAGGTGTGAGCTCTGAATGGATCGGCAAGCGAGTCACGGGTGACACGATGCTTGGGTGCGGGCTCTGCGCCCGATGCGCGTCGGGTAAGACCTATTTGTGCGATGAACGAATTGAACTTGGAATAACGGATGGTTGGGGTGGGGCGCTAGCCGAGCAGATGCTTATTCCGGAGAGATTCGCATTTGAGGTTCCCGAATCTATCTCTGTTGCTGCAGCAGCGATGATTGAACCTGCGGGAAATTCGCTGCGCTGTGTGGAAGCTACGGGCCTCGGTGAAAATCAAAAACTTTTGATTCTTGGCGCAGGAACCATTGGCCTGCTTGCAGCTCAATTTGGCCTGGCCAAGAATCTAGAGGTCCATGTAGCTGGTTCCCGGCAATCTGCGCTAGATCTTGCTCGCAAGATCGGGGTCTTGCATACGCATACGATTGAAGAGGTAAAACGCAAACCTCTTCGCGAATACGATGCCGTGATCGATGCATCTAGTGACGCGCAGATGCCCTCACTTGCTTTGCAAAAAGTATTACCAGGTGGTCGAGTGGTATTGATCGGTCTCTCTGAGGCTCCAAGTGTGATCGATACAAAGATTGCGGTCCTGCAAGATGTCACAATTGTGGGCATCTTGTCAGCATCTCCCGGGCTGCAAGGAGCAATCGATTACTTTGCATCGGGTGCGGTAAATCCAGAGCCGCTGATCAGTGAAGTCATCGGAATGAATCAGGTGATGGATCGACTAAAGGGAAATCGAAATCCAGATGCCAAGCCCGGACCCAAGATTCATGTGGATCCGAGGTTGTAGTCATGGCACGTCCAAAGAGATCATGAAGATCGTGAAGCCAACCGCGATAGATCTACGCAAATGTCATGTGGGTGAGGGTCCTGTTGTTACCGGCGTAAATCACGAGATGCTTCACTGGGTAGATATTTTGAATAACAGAGTTTTGTGGCGAGATTTAATCTCTGATGATTTGGGTGAATTTAAAACCTCTGAAAATGTTAGTTTCGTACTCCCGCGAAGTAATGGAGGCTGGCTTTTAGGAAACGCCAACGGTCCTGATTTGCAGGAGCCTGATGGTTCAATAAAGAGGTTGCCGGGAAGAGTTGCAGCAGATGGGTCAGCTGATCCAATCCCAATGCGCTGGAACGATGCAAAAGTAGGTCCCTGTGGT
Organism: uncultured Actinomycetes bacterium; assembly: GCA_903842855.1. GTDB lineage: Bacteria > Actinomycetota > Actinomycetes > Nanopelagicales > Nanopelagicaceae > PALSA-747. Next base: position 11,889 of record CAIMNT010000072.1, on the reverse strand, counting down.
GAAGTCTGGATCGGCACTAGCGCTTACGGGGCAAAGACCGATCGGATAGGTCTACATAGATTAAGCGCGGATGGCAAAGAGATGAAACGAGTCTTATCTGGGATGGGACTCAGTAATGGAATGGATTGGAGTCCCGATGGCTCCACCTTCTACTTAATAGATACCGCGAAGCTCACTCTCTTCGCCTTTGATTATGATGATGGAGAGATTTCAAACCAACGCTCGGTGCTCACATTCGACCCAGCCGCGGAGCAATATCCAGATGGAATGACCGTCGATAGCGAGGGCGGCATCTGGATCGCCTTCTGGAATGGAAGTTGTATCCGGCGATATTCCCCCAATTTTGAATTAGTCGCAACGATTGATTTTCCAGTGCGCTTTGTCTCCAGTTGCGCCTTTGCGGGAGCAGATCTCAAGACTCTAGTAGTAACAACAGCAACAGGTGATAATGGTTGGCACGACGAGCACGAACTCGCGGGAGCAGTTTTCACAGTCCAGACAGGTGTAACAGGAAAGGCGCAATATGTCTTCAATACTTAGTTCTGCCGGCGAGCAGTCCGGACGCGTCGCTCTGGTCACTGGAGGCTCCAGCGGAATTGGTAGGGGCGCCGCTAATGAACTGGCTAGGCAAGGTGCTTCGGTTGTCGTACATGGTCTATCGATTGGTGAGGCAAATCTTGTAGTGCAAGAGATCCGGATTGCGGGCGGCACTGCAGTCGCTGCAGCTGGTCCGATTGATGATCCAGAGACAGCACAAGCAGCGGTAGCACTAGCGCTAACCCAATACGGGCAACTCGATGTCTTGGTAACTTCTGCCGGAATTCAACGGTACGGAACGGCGCTCGATACCCCGATTGAAGTCTGGGATGAAGTCTTTAATGTAAATGTCAAAGGAGTTTTCTTGGCATGCAAAGCTGCTCTTCCCGAGATCCGCAAAAGTGAGGCTGGTGCAATAGCAATTATCGCCTCGGTTCAAGCCAGCGCTACGCAGGCAAATGTTGCTGCCTATACCTCAAGCAAGGGGGCGTTACTTTCACTCGCACGGGCAATGGCAGTGGATGAGGGACCACATGGAGTTCGAGTTAATTCGATAAGTCCCGGAACGATTGATACTCCCATGTTGCGTAACACTGCTCGTTTACTTAGTGATGGTTCGCCCACTGGCATGCAGGCTCTCGTTGATAACTGGGGTTCAGCACATGCACTACAGCGGACCGGCACGATCCAAGAATTAGGTGCAGTGATCTCCTTTGTAACTAGCCCGCGGGCCAGTTTTATGACGGGTGACGATATTCGAGTGGATGGCGGATTGTTAGCACGCTTGGCTGCCGCTGCACCAAAGGAGGGCAAGTAAGTGATTCACCTCAGCGAACAGCTATCTGCCAGACCATCTGCGCTCTGGGAACTTGTAAAACAATGCGGTGTTAGCAATACCGTCTCACTGCTACAAGGTGCAGAACAAGAGCAGAGGATGTTCGCATCAGTAGGAGATGGAAAACTTTCTGCGGGCTTTACAGATGGAATTGTTCCTTGGTCTTTAGAGGGAATAAAGCGCGATAAAGAGATCTTCGCCGCGCACGGAATTGAGATGATCGGTATTGAAGATACAGCGCCTATGGACTTGATTCGACTGGGCTTACCAGGCAGAGATGAGCAGATTGCCAAGGTGATTGAGCAGATCGAAGCGATGGGTAAGTTGGGGATCAAGACCCTTTGCTATAACTGGATGGCGGTCTCTAGTTGGGCCAGAACTCGCACCGATATTGTTTCTCGTGGGGGCGCCCTAGTAACGGGATTCAAACTCTCCGACACCGAACCAATGTCTCGCATCGCGGAACCTGGGCAATACTCATCAGAACAGTTGTGGGATGCACTCAAATATTTTCTTGATGCTGTAGTTCCAGTTGCAGAGGCGGCAAATGTTCGCCTTGGGATGCACCCTGATGATCCGCCGTTGGAAGAAATGCGGGGGATGCCTCGGATTATGAATTCGATCGAGAACTATCGGCGCTTGTTAGATCTTTACCCTTCGCGCTCAAATGGGATCACCCTCTGCCAAGGAAACTTCGCGCTCATGACCGACGATCTGCCAGGCGTAATTAGGGAGTTCGGTGCTCGAGATGCCATCGCCTTCGTGCACTTCCGCGACATCGTGGGAGATGCCAGCGATTTCGAAGAGACCTTCCACGATGCCGGGCAGAACGACCTACCGGCTTGCATTCGGGCTTACCAAGAAGTGGGGTTTGACGGACCGATGAGGCCAGACCATGTTCCGACCATGTACGGGGAGAGCAACGAACGTCCGGCTTATGAAACTCTGGGGCGGCTCTTTGCCCTCGGTTACATCCGAGGCTTGATTCACGCGATTTATGGCAAGCCCAAGGTGGCTCAGTAGCCGGCGTCGGGATGGCGGGATTTGAACCCGCGGCCCCCAGACCCCCAGCCTGGTGCGCTACCAAACTGCGCTACATCCCGGAAACCCAAATCATAGGCAGGGCATGGAAATCTTGTGAAATTTTTTCTAAAATTTCTCTCTGATGGGAATAACTTTTTCGACCCCTTCGTTTACACAGGTGAACTCGCCACATGGGGGTTCACCGAAGGCACTGGGTGAGCTGGCTCCACTGCCGTAGTCACTCGCTCGGGCAGGTAGGTATCTCGCTAATTAAAAGGAGAAATCTAAATGTCATACACGCTAGTTCAGAATGATCGTCGCAACTCATTTCCATCCATCGCCGAGTACTTTCCAAATCTAGAGGCGTGGTCGGTCGGTTTTGATCGGGAGTGGCGTCTCTTGGAACAACTTCAAAATAACCTAATGGGTGGAACTTCGTCCTACCCTCCTTACAACATCAAGCAGCGCACCGAGGATCTCTACGAGATCGAGATGGCGGTTGCCGGATTCTCCAAGCCTGAACTCCGTGTCGAGCTGCATAACAACCAATTAACCATCGAAGGTTCAAAGCAGGGCAGCGAAGATAGCAATGATGGTTCCTACGTTTATAAGGGCATTGCTGGGCGCCAATTCCGCCAGACCTTTGCCTTGGCCGATCACATGAAGGTCACCGGCTCGGAGCTTAAGGATGGAATTCTGACCATCTCTCTAGAGCGCGAACTTCCCGAGGAGAAGAAGCCTCGTTTGATCGAGATCGGAAGAGCACACCTCGCTCATTTAATGTTAAATGAGCGAGGTCTTTCGCTTGGGCAAAGTCACACTAAAAGATTCTGTCTTACCTTTCGGGAGCCGCTATAGTCGACACATAAGTGAGGAATGAATAATGTGTACCAAAACTAAGTGTCGTAAGTGTGGCAAAGCTTCGTGGTCGGGTTGCGGGAAACACGTTGAGGAAGTTTTGCGAGGAGTGCCTAAATCTGAGCGCTGCCAAGGACATCAAAATGATCCTAGAGTTCCCGGCTTCTTATCTAGGTTATTTGGAAAGAGGTAGCGAATCGATGTGTAGCCCTGCGCTCTGCGAAACCTGCGGAAAAGTTACCTGGGTTGGTTGCGGTGAACATATAGAGACGGCTCTAGCAGGATTTGGGGCTGATCAATTGTGTAGATGTGATTCAGGTGCACCTGCCGGAGTTAAAACTTCTTAAAAGCGACGAGCTGCAACAAACTTTTCGCCACCAAACCAAGAACCAAAGGTCTCAATCCGGACTCGAGCTCCGGTATGAGGTGCATCAACCATCTTGCCCCCTCCGAAGTAAATTCCCACGTGAGAAACGGGTTGCCCAAAGAAGACTAAGTCTCCTGGTCGAATCTGATTGAGTGGAATTCGCTTGCCATAGGCAGTTTGTGCTGATGCAGAGTGAGGAACCGATATCCCTGCTTGTTGCAGCGCTCGCATGGTGAGGCCTGAACAATCCCAGTAGACCAGACCTGCGCCGCCAAACATATAACGAGAGCCCAATTGTCTGAGCGCGTAACGAAGTGCGATCGCCTCTGCTCCGCTCGCCGCAATTTTTCCCTTAGCCAGAGCAAGTGAGCGCTTTTGATACGCGCTGTCTTGTGAGGCCTGAAGGGCGGCAAGTCTGGCTCGTTCCGCCTTGGTGAGTCCTTTCAATAATTTTTGTGCCTGGGCCAACTTTGCTTGGGCAGCAACCTCTTGGGCTTGATACTTTGCCTTGGCCGCCGCGACCAGAGCCACCTTTTGATTCAACGTAAGAGCGGTGCTTTTGAGGGCGATATCTGCTGCGGCGAACTTTCGCATCCTGATCGCGTTCTGGGCTTCTACAACGCTGAGAGATTGGGCGCTGTTGAGATATTGAGTTGGATCAGAGGAGAACATCAAGGTCATACCTTGACCTAGGAAACCATTCTTGTACTGCTCAGAGGCCAAGATTCCAATGGATTTCTTAAGGGCGGTAAGACTTGAAGTTTGGACGCTATCTTGGGCTTGAATCGAATTAAGGGAGCGTTGCAAGGCAATCAGATCAACCTGGGATTGCTGTGCTTGCTCTGCAATAGCCGAAGCCTGAATCTGCAAGGAGGTTACTTGCGCTTGAACTGCGGCGATTGATTGTGCGGCGTCGGCTTCTGGAGCAGCTCCAATAAGTAAGGCTGCGACAGATGTGGAGGCGAGGATCCAAGCAATACGGCGCTTGGCCAAACCTCTAAAAATCATTGTGTTAGGTTACCGTAAGGCTGTTCGGAGAGAGCAAGTAGCACTGGGCTAATATTGTGCTTATTGCGTCAGAATTTACTGAGAATACGCAACTGATCGGGAGTTTTCGGGTAATGAAATACCTGCAAGCAATACGCATCCAGCAGTGGAGCAAGAATCTATTGGTGCTTGTCGCGCCATTTGCAGCAGGAGATGCATTTCACAAATCTATCTTCGCGAAAATTCTCTGGGCCTTCTTAGCATTCTCCTTCGCAGCGAGCTTCAATTACATCATCAATGATTTGAAAGATGTGGAGCGCGACCGAACCAACCCTAAGAAATCTCATCGCCCTATCGCTTCAGGTGAGATGAGCGTGCCAAGCGCTCTAGCCACTGCCATTATCTGTGCAGGTTTATCTATCGCATTTGCAGCACTCCTACCTGGCGCTTTTCAGATTACTCTCGCAATATATGTGGTGCTGACTCTGCTTTACTCATTTGGTCTCAAGCACGAACCAATCGTTGAGCTCTTAATCGTCTCTTTCGGATTTGCCCTCAGGGCCATTGGCGGCGCGACGGCTACTCATACGCCAAGTTCCCGGTGGTTTCTTGTTGTGGCAACATTTGGGCCGCTGGTGATTGTGACTGCAAAGAGAATTGCGGAGCGTAAGAATCAAGCTTCAATAACGGTCCGTCCAGTAATTGCGCAATACACCGCGGAGTTCTTGCAATTGGTCCTGACAGTCGCCATTGGAATCACTCTTACCGCATACAGTCTCTGGGCCTTCTCGCTCTCTAGTAGTAGGCCTTATGCCGAAATCTCGGTCATCACCGTGACCTTCGGACTGCTTCGTTACATATTAGCTATTGAGAAAGATAGCGCCGAGTCGCCGGAAGAAGTTATGTACGGCGATTGGTATTTCCTTGGAGCTGTTGCAACGACGGCGATTCTTTTAGTGCTCACGGTTTATGCTGATCACTGATCCAATTTTGGTCTCTGGCTGGGGCAGGAATTTCTCATCACTAAGTAAGCGAGCTTCAGTAACTTCGATCGAACAAGCTCAAGAGTTGTTAGCGCAGACCGATAATGGTCGTGGATTGCTTCCTGTTGGATTGCATCGCAGTTACGGCGATTCAGCTCTCAACTCCGGTGGAACTCTCGTCGACCTCTCTGTGCTGAACGGCATTGTTGTTGACCCCCTTGCACGCACCGCAACGGTTGGAGCAGGAACCACTATTCGCGAACTAGAAAGTGCGGCACTTGCCCATTCTCTCTTCCCACCAATTGTTCCAGGTACTGGCTTTGTCACAATGGGCGGTGCAATCGCCGCTGATATTCATGGAAAGTCACATCACAAAACCGGCTCTTTCTCACAATGCGTGAATTGGATGAAGGTACTTCTCTCGTCCGGAGAGATCGTGCAACTATTTCCTAGCGATAAAGAGTTTTGGGCGACGGTCGGTGGACTTGGATTGACTGGAGTAATTCTGGAACTGGAACTCAATTTACGTGAGGTGCGCTCAAACTCCGCAGATGTGAATGAGGTTCGCGTTAAAGACTTAAGCCAAATGATTGAGTTACTGGGAAGATCTGATGCAGATTATGAGCACACAGTGGCATGGATTGATTTATCAGGAGACTACCGCGGCAGAGGAGTAGTAAGTCTAGGAAATTATGGGTCGGAACCGGTCAAGGTTCGGGGTGGCGGATCAACGGGTCCATCATTGCCATCGATAGGTGGTGCTAATTTCATAACCCCGCTCACCGTCGGAGCTTTTAATGAGCTCTGGTTTCGTAAGCCGCTCAAGCACGGCACCGTGGCCCTTAATAAATATATGCATCCTCTAGATGGGGTTAACAATTGGAACCGCATATATGGCGATGCAGGATTCTTGCAATATCAATTCGTGATCGATGAGGGAGGTGAAGAGATCTTTGAAAGGTTATTTGCTGGACTGCGATCTCTTAAAGCCGCCTCGTTTCTTGGAGTTTTAAAGAAGTTTGGAGCTGCCTCACCAGCACCTCTTAGCTTTCCCCGCCCAGGTTGGACTCTCACGCTGGACTATCCGACCACTGTCCCTGGCTTGGAGAAATTTCTTCAAGGATTTGATGAAGAGTTGGTAGCGGCAGGTGGCCGCATATATTTAATTAAGGATTCGCGCGTAAGTCATTCGTTAGTTCCGCTCATGTATCCCGAGATAGAAAAGTGGCGTTCCATTAGAAGTACCATGGATCCCGCCGGGTTATGGCAATCCGATCAAGCCAGGAGGCTGCGTTTATGTTAAACGGATTTAAGAATCCGGGTCGAGTCGCCTTAATCGGGGGTCAAAGTGAGATTGGGCTTTCCATTGTCACCCAGTTGCCAGAGGATAAATCTCGCGAGATTATTTTGATTGGTCGCACAGGAGAATATGCACTGGACGTTACCGATCAGCAGGCGCGCGAACGAGTGATTGCTCAACTCTTTGACTCAGGTGATGTAGACCTAGTCGTGATTGCTGTGGGCTTGCTGGGTAATGACCCAAAATTGAGCATTGCAGAGAATCTCTTGGCCGCGATAGATGTGAACTATCTGAGTACCTTGCATTTACTAGAACTAGTCTCCGATCGAATGAAACAACAGGCTCATGGAACCATTTTGGTGATTAGCTCCTTTGCCCAAGTGCGACCTCGCGATGACAACTTTCGATACGGATCTACCAAAGCAGGACTCGATTTTTATGCGCGTGGGCTAGCTTCAATTTTACAAGGAAGCGGAGTAACACTAAAAATAATTCGACCTGGTTTTGTGAAGAGCAAGATGACAGAGGGAATGGAGATTGCGCCTTTTGCGATAACGGTGCAGGAATGTGGCAGATATGGAGTGGCTGCCCTGAAATCTAGGAAACTTGTGACATGGGCCCCATCGATATTGAAATATGTGGCGCTTATTTTCAAATCACTTCCCCCATCAGTGTTCAGAAAAATATCTCATCGTTGACTGGTAAATTCGCACTATGAAATGGCTGCAAGAGCGACTCGCGATGATAAAAGCGCGGATTCAAAGCGCTAGTAAATTAAAACGAGCTCTCATCGGAGTTCCTTCGCTATTTCTTGTCGTGGTGCTTTGGTCGATCAGCACCGCACTATTGGCTCCGGGTACCGATCCACTCTCTGCTCGTTTGGCTGAATGGGGACGCAACCACTATCTCGGCTTTGTTGTGACCGCCCTAGAAAACGCTCAATACGACATTAATAAGCCGAAAGTTGGGGGCACTCTCGATTCCAGTGCCTCACAGACGCTGGCACAGAGCGCTGTTCAGTATGCAAAAACGGTACCAACGTTAGTGTCGCCGGCCCTTCCCGGCGAAGGTGACCTAAAGACTGTTGAGTCGATTCACGGTGTTCCACTCATTCAAGTTGGGTATCTGCGTCCTGATAGGCAGCACACCTCTTATTTGGCAGGTATCGCCATCATGAATGGCTCCCTTTTGCGATTCGAGCAACATGCTGGATTTTCAGAGCCGGGGAAGTTGCAAAAACTTGGTTCAACGGATGTATTGCAAGGCTCTCAATTGCAGGGGTTAGTCGCCACATTCAACAGCGCCTTTAAAGTGAAGGATTCTCTGGGAGGCTATTATCAAAATGGCGTGACGATCAAACCGCTCGTTGCAGGTAAAGCTTCGCTCGTCATTTATTCTGATGGACACCTTGATATCGGTTCTTGGGGTACTGAGGCCACCATGAATCAAAACGTGAGATCGGTCCGCCAAAATTTGAGCCTTTTGATCGATAATGGAAGAGAATCTCCTGATCTCAATAAGAGCGTGCTCGCTAAGTGGGGTTGGACCGTGAAGAACGCCCACTTTGTATGGAGATCTGGGATCGGCGTCGACGCCAGCGGAAATGTTATTTACGTTGCCGGCAACTCTCTCTCGGTTCAAAGTCTGGCAGATTTGCTTAAGACCGCCGGTGCTGTCCGAGCCATGGAGTTAGATATCAACGCTCAGTGGATCTCTTATATGTGGTACAAAATTTCACATACTAATTCCAACTTAGTTCCGTTTAAATTAGTGACCTTTGATCGACCAGCGAATAGATATTTAAGTCCGAGTAGCCGTGACTTCTTTGCGGTCTACCTCAAGTAAGTTTTATTTGCTCTGAATTAGATATTCGCTAAGACGGGCAGCGGTAGCCATCACTTGCGCGGCATGTGCTCGTCCCGGTTGACGACCAAGACGTTCCATCGGGCCACTGATGCTGACTGCAGCAATAACTTTATTGTTCGGACCACGAACAGGTGCGCTCACTGATGCGACTCCCGCTTCACGTTCACCGACAGATTGAGCCCAACCGCGACGTCGCACTGCAGATAAAGTGGCAGCGGTAAATTTTGCATTAACTAATCCACGATGCAACTTATCTGGCTCTTCCCACGCTAACAAAATTTGAGCGGCCGATCCTGCTTGCATAGTGAGAACAGTTCCAACAGGAACGGAGTCGCGCAGACCAGAGAGTCTTTCAGCGGTGGCGACACAAATTCTCTGATCGCCCTGACGGCGATATAGCTGTGAACTTTCACCACACGCATCACGTAACGCGGCAAGTGCTGGAGCGGCAACAGAGAGCAGCCGATCTTCACCAGCGGCAGATGCGAGTTCCGCTGCGCGAGCTCCAAGAACAAAGCGTCCCGTCAAATCTCGAGTTACCAAGCGATGAAATTCCAGGGCTACAGCCAGACGGTGTGCGGTAGGACGGGCGATTCCAGTTGCGGCGACGAGTTCGGCGAGGGAGTGTGGTCCGGCTTCAAGAACAGCCAAAATGCGCACCGATTTGTCTAATACGCCGACTCCGCTATTCTTACTGTCCATACTCTGATAATAGCATCTCGCACTTTGAGATGGAAAATCTGAGGGGAATTTCGTCAAACGAAGGAGCAGGAATGAGCAAAACTCTCGCCGAGAAGATCTGGGCCGATCACGTTGTCCGCAGTGCGGAGGGCGAACCTGACCTCGTTTACATCGATCTCCACCTGATTCATGAGGTGACCTCCGCTCAGGCCTTTGATGGCCTTCGGCTGGCAGGTCGCAAGGTGCGTCGCCCGGACCTCACCATTGCGACAGAAGATCACAACACTCCCACCTTAAATATTGATCAACCAATTGCTGACCCTGTTTCTCGCTTACAGGTAGATACCTTGCGTAAGAACGCTGCGGAATTCGGCGTTCGCATTCACTCTCTTGGAGATGCAGAGCAGGGGATCGTCCATGTCGTTGGGCCACAGCTCGGAATAACTCAACCTGGAATGACAATCGTCTGTGGTGATTCACATACATCCACTCACGGTGCATTTGGCGCACTCGCCTTTGGTATCGGCACATCAGAAGTTGAGCATGTCCTTGCAACGCAGACATTGCCACTTGTTCGCCCTAAGACAATGGCGATCAATGTGGATGGTGTATTGCCTGAAGGTGTTACTGCAAAAGATGTCATCCTTGCAATCATTGCAAAAATTGGTACCGGCGGTGGACAGGGATATGTCATCGAATATCGCGGCTCCACAATTCGTGGTCTTTCGATGGAAGGCCGTATGACGATCTGCAACATGTCAATTGAAGCAGGAGCTCGCGCGGGTCTTATTGCACCTGACGAAACAACTTTCGAATATGTAAAGAGCAAGCCTCACGCACCTCAAGGCGAAGATTGGGATGCTGCCGTTGCTTACTGGAAGACGTTGCACACTGATGAAGGTGCAAAGTTTGACTCAGAGATATTCATCAAAGCCGAAGAGTTAGCTCCTTTCGTTACATGGGGAACCAATCCTGGCCAGGGACTTCCTCTCAACGCTTCTGTGCCAAACCCAGCGGATATTGCTGATATTGAAGAGCGCGGAGCTGCAGAGCGTGCCCTTACCTATATGGGACTAGAAGCTGGAGTTCCACTCAAGTCAATCAAGGTCGACACCATTTTCTTAGGTTCTTGCACAAATGGCCGCATCGAAGATCTACGCGCTGCAGCAGATATCGTGAAGGGAAAGAAGAAGGCCGACTCAGTTCGAATGTTGGTTGTTCCTGGATCCGCTCGAGTTCGTCTGCAGGCCGAACAAGAGGGCCTCGATAAGGTATTTATAGACTTTGGAGCCGAATGGCGCAACGCAGGTTGCTCTATGTGTTTGGGAATGAACCCCGATCAACTCGCTGTTGGAGAACGTTCTGCATCTACCTCAAACAGAAATTTTGAAGGCCGTCAGGGCAAGGGTGGTCGTACTCACCTTGTGAGCCCACTCGTTGCAGCAGCTACCGCAATTCGCGGAACACTTTCATCCCCGGCAGATCTCTAAGGAGCGCATCATGGATAAATTTATTTCACACACTGGAACCGCGATTCCATTGCGTCGCTCCAATGTAGACACTGATCAGATCATCCCTGCCGTCTACCTGAAGCGAGTTACAAAGAGCGGTTTTGAAGATGGACTCTTTGCTGCATGGCGCAACGATCCTGAGTTTGTTTTAAATCAGCCACAATATAAAGATGCAACGATCCTGGTAGCAGGCGCAGATTTTGGAACAGGTTCTTCACGCGAGCATGCTGTGTGGGCGCTGCAGAACTATGGTTTTAAGGCGGTAATTTCTAGCCGATTTGCAGATATTTTCCGCGGTAACTCACTTAAAGGTGGATTACTAACCGTGATCTTGCCGCAAGATGTTGTTGAAAAGATTTGGTCCGCGATCGAGGCCGATCCGACTACATCTGTCACAGTCGATCTTGAAGCTAAAAATGTACGGTTGGGTAGCGATATTTACCCATTTGAACTCGATGATTACACGCGTTGGCGTTTGATGGAGGGTCTTGACGACATCGGATTAACCCTTAAAAACATTGATTCCGTGAGCGCCTACGAAAGCGCACGCCCCTCGTTCAAGCCTAAAACCCTTCCAGCACGCTCATAATTCGTATCTGAGTCAGCGGTATGAGAACTCTCTACCGCTGATTTAGAGTTTTTTACGCGTAAAAAGTGCGATTTTTCGCCTGCGACACACCGTAATTAATAGGGCTGCTTTTCTTATGACACGCGTAGATTTCTTTTATGTAGGCAAAAGCCTAATAAATAAGCGTATTTAAGGGGAACTAATGAACAAGGCCCAGTTCATCGCATACTTGGCTCCACAGTTCGGAGATAGCAAGAAAGAGGCAGCACGCGCTGTCGACGTAGTCTTTGATGCAATCGTTCGCAACATCTCAAAGGGCGACGACGTAATGATCAATGACTTCGGTAAGTTCAAGAAGGTTGATCGTCCTGCT